>JAUIGT010000014.1 GCA_030432615.1 Verrucomicrobiia bacterium | reverse complement strand
CAGGCCTCGAAGACGTTGCGACCACCGTCGAGGTTCACCCGCAGGGCGTCGTCGAAGCGGACCTCGCATTCGCCGCTCACCATCGAGGCGAGGTGGAAGACGGCGATGTCGTCACGATCGATGGCATCGTAGACCGCCTCGCGATCGGCGATATCCCCGGTCAACAGGGTTGTGTCGTCGGGCAGACCCTCTTGACTGGCCTCGGAAAAATGGGCGTCGAAAAGGGTCAGGGCATCGACCGGTTCCGGTCCGCCGGAAGGGCCGGTCAGGGTGCCGCGTTCGAGAATCTTGCGGGCCAGCTGGTTTCCGAGGAAACCGCCGCCGCCGGTGATGACAACTTTCATTTGGAATTTGGAAAAGGCGGGTCGAGAAAGGGGGCACCATGTCGGAATCACTGAAAGGAAACAAGATCGGATTCGTGGGCCTCGGCAACATGGGGGCGCCGATGGCGCGGCACCTGCACGGCGCCGGAGCGGAGGTCTTCGTCTGGAATCGCAGCGAGGGACCCGCGGCCTCGGCGGAAAAGGACGGATTGGGACGGGTGTCCTCCCTCGGCGAATTGGGCGCGGCGGTCGGCGCCTCGATCATCGCCGTCAACCTGACTCGCACCGAGGTGGTCGAATCGGTGGTTTTCGGAGACGGAGGTCTCGCCGACGGATTGGAACCCGGTTCCCTGGTGATCGACTTCGGCACCACCGGGGTGAAGGAGACGCGGGAGTTCGGCCGGCGGCTGGCCGAGGAATTCGGCTCCGGTTGGGTGGATGCGCCCGTTTCCGGCGGGCAGGTCGGCGCCGAGGCGGGAAATCTCACCATCATGGCGGGCGGATCGGAGGGCGATTTCGCGCGCGCGTTGCCGGTCTTCGAGGTGGTGGGCGGAAAGATCACCCATGTGGGCCCGGTCGGTTCCGGCCAGGTCACCAAGTTGGCCAATCAATTGATCGTGGCCCAGACCATCGACGCGGTGGCGCAGGCGCTGGTCATGGCGGAAAAAGCGGGCGTTGATCCCGCGCGAGTGCGGGAAGCCCTGCGCGGCGGGTTCGCCGAGAGCCGGATTCTCGATCTCCATGGTGATCGCATGGTGCGGCGTGACTTCGCGCCGGGTGGACGCTCGGAACTGCAGCTCAAGGACGTTCGCCTCATGAGCGAACTGGTCGATGATCTCGGGCTCGATTTTCCGACCCTCCGGAACAGTCTCGCGCGCTGGATCGAGTTCGTGGAAGTGAAGGGGAACGGCGATCTCGATCACTCGGGGCTGTGGAAGCTCTACGGAGAGGACGATCCGGCCTGATCACCGGAACTGTTTGCGATACTGCATCGGTGTCATTCCCATGTGCTTGCGGAAGAGTCGGGTGAACGCGGCCTGGTCGTAAAAGCCCATCGAGATGGCGATGGCGGCGATGGCCCTGCGACTGCGGCGAAGGTCGTCGCAGGCGGCGTAGACCCGGGTCTTGATGATGAACTGCTGGGGCGTGGTCTTGAGGTGCTGCCTGAACTTTCGCTCGAACTGCCGGACCGACAGGCCGCATCGTTCGGCGAGATCGGGAATGGAGATCTCCCGATTGAAATGCGACCCGATATGGCGCAGGGCGGGGGAGAGACTGGCGTCGGGCGATTCGATTTCGCGCTGCACCTCGTCGTAGTTCTGGATGGTTCCCATCACCCCGATGACATCGCCGGTGATGGCCACGACAGGCAGCTTGTTGGTCAGGAACCAGCCGGGAATCCCCTGCGGATTCATGAACAGTTCGACGATCTCCAGGAGTGGTTCTCCGCTTTCGATGACCTTGAGATCGTCCTGGCGGAATTTCTCGGCCAGGCTGCGGGGAAGAAGTTCAAAGTCGGTCACTCCCCAGAAATCCTCCGCTCGCTGGTAGCCGTAATTGCGAAGCAGGGCACGATTGGCCGCGAGCAGTCGGCCCTCCGTATCCTTGGCGAAGAAGAGCACGCCGGGGAGGTGGTCGAAGAGGAGGTGGAAATGGTGCTCGGGAGGAATGGCCCGGAGGAATCGCTCCCGGAGCGCGAGTGCTTCGTCGGTGGGGGGCTTCGACATTCGGTGGAAGGGAAGAGGGGCACGGGGCCGCGTGGCCCGGATCTTGCGATTTCTTTCGCGAATAGCGGAGAAAGAAACCGGGTTCGGAGGGCGTATCACTGGCGGAAAAGAGAATTGAGCGTACCATAAAAACCATGAACGAAGCGACCGATATCGAAAAGACGGAATTCCCGGCGGAAGACCCCCCGGCCAAGGGAGGCGGGAAAGTCGCGATCATCATTCTCACCCTGCTGCTGGTCGCGGCACTGGGAGCGGCGGGAACGCTCGGGTATTTCTGGAGCCAGGAACAGAAGAAGGCGCTGGCAGCCGAGACCAGGAACAAGGAACTGACGGAAGCGATCGACGACCTCAAGCGGGAGCAGTCGAGCCTCGAAAGTCAGCTGGCCGACAAGAATGCGGAACTGCAGCAGGAGAGGGCGGACCGGATCAAGGAACGCCAGCAGTTGCTCGCGGAAAAGAACGAGGAGATCCAGCAGGCCTACGCGCGCTTCAACGAGATGGTCTACGACAGCCGAAAGACGATGGAATACATCGGTTCGGTCCAGGACAAGCTCCGGGCCGGCAAGCGGCTCGACGAGGAGGAGGCCAAGCAACTTCGCGCCGTCGTCAACGGGCTCGGATTCCTCAAGCAGCAGTACAGCAAGCCGATCCAGGAATTCCGGGAGCTGGAGAGCTACCTTTCCGAGCAGTTGGCGGCTCCCCAGATGGTGCCGCCGAAGGAGCGCTACGGTCTGCTGAAGCGGATCTTCAGCCAGGATTACAAGCAGGATCGCGAGGCCTTCTTCAAGGAGCAGGGACAGCGCGAAGCCTTCGAGCGTGCCCGGACCAAGGTCGTCCAGGCCTACGCCAATGCCCAGGCGCAGATGAAGCAGTTGTCGCTCGATACCGACGAGTTTCTCGACAAGCTCGACGCCATCGCCGACGCCAACGAGGCCAGTGCAACCGACGTGCAGCAGTTCTTCGACAAGTCCAAGGAGATCCTCAAGATCCACGACCGGATCATGAGCATCGAGCCCGAGAAGGAACTGCAGGGAGTGCGGCCCTGATTGGGGAAGCGGTATCATTCCGCAACGACGGGGGCAATACGGAGCGTGCCACTCCGGCGGATCGCCTTCGATCCGGACGTTTCCGCGGCCGATC
The DNA here is from genome assembly GCA_030432615.1 of Verrucomicrobiia bacterium. GTDB lineage: Bacteria > Verrucomicrobiota > Verrucomicrobiia > Verrucomicrobiales > DEV007 > JAEUHH01. The sequence goes on along the minus strand of JAUIGT010000014.1, from coordinate 23,290 downwards.
ATCCGGATTCGCCTGGCCCCAAAGAAAAACGGCCGCCCCGGGTTCCCGGGACGGCCGCTTGCGGTTGAGCTTTTCGCGTTCTCCGGGCGGGGAACTCAGTCCCAGCCGTGGGCGTCGCGGACCTTGATCATGGCGTCGAGAATGGTGTTCCAGGTATCGCCGTTCTCGAGCATGTCGTTGGGGAACATGCAGCCGTCCCAGCAGATGTGTTCGATGCCGCGGGCCGGGGCGTCCTTGAGCCAGTAGCCGGCGCACTTGACGATGTCGAGCTTGCCGTTGGGATCGTCGGCGGGGCAGTGGCGGCCGGTCTTGTCGTGGCTGCCTGTGCCGTGCACGGAGCCGTCGTTCTGGGCGACGTGGAAGTCGATGGTCCAGGGACGCAGGGCGTCGGTCATCTTTTCGTAGGCGGCCCAGAAATCCTCGTCGCTGTAGCCTTCCTGGAGCAGGGCGTGCTCGGGGGCGTTGTAGCCGAGGAGATAGAGGTAGGTGTGGGCCATGTCGGCCTGGAAGCCGACCGTTTCGGGCATGCCGACCGCTTCGAGGAGATCGACCATGTCCTTCCAGCTGTGCATCCCGCCCCAGCAGATCTCGCCCTCGGCGGCGAGGCGCTCGCCGGCGTCGGCCGCGACCTTGGCCGCTTCCTTGAACGTTTCCGCGATCTTGGCGGTGTTGCCGGCGGGATCCTGGCTCCAGGTGGCGGGGCCGTCGGCCGAGTCGATGCGGATCACGCCGTATTCGCGGACGCCGTGCTCGTTGAGGATCTTGGCGATGCGGCAGGCTTTCTCGACCGCGAGGACGAATTTGCCGCGCGCTTCGGCGTCGCCCATGGCGGAGTCACCCACCGTGCCGGGCCAGACCGGGGCCACCAGCGAGCCGACCTTCAGGCCGTGCCCGGCGATCTTGTCGGCCATGGCGCGAATCTCGTCCTCGCTGGCATCGGGATCGGTGTGGGGATGGAAAAGGAACAGGTCCACGCCGTCGTACTTCTGGCCGTTGACCTCGGCGTTGACGGTGAGTTCGAGCATCCGGTCGAGACTGATCGGCGGATGGTCGGTTCCGTCTTCTTTCCCGACCAGGCCGGGCCACATCGCGTTGTGAAGTTTGGGTTTGCTGGGCATGTCTTGCTGAGGATTTTTGGGGTCTGAAAACAGGTGAGAACGGCGGCCGAAGCCGGGCGTTCAGAATACATGCCCGCTATTCCGAGGCAATGGAAAACTGGACTGCGGCCGGCGGGGAAAGGGAGGGCGAGAGGTGGCGTTCCCGCCTCTCAGCATCGGTGCCGCGCGCGCTGCGTGGACTTGCGAGCCCAGACCTTGGCGAGGTAGGCGAGGGCGTCGGGAGTCTGACAGGAAGTCTCGCCATGATCGACCTCCACCGGGCCGATGCGCCGGGCCGCGGCTTCGGCGCGTTTCCGCAGGGAGGGAGATCGACTGCCGATGGCGATGAGGGCGTTGTTCATGGCGTGGCGGATCCTGTCGGGGGCCCGAACGATTTCGTCCTCGATTCGGTCGAGAAATCCGATCCATCGGTCGTCCGGCCAATCGATGGTCTCGCCCGCCAGAGCGGCCAGGAGACACCAACCGCTGGCCGCGACCTGAGGCCGGGTGGTGGGTTTCGCCGCCAACCAGCGGTGAACCGCTTTTTCTCGGCCATCCCAGGCAGTCCGGCCGATGGTCACCCCGAGTTCACCCGCGAGCACGGGGGAATCCGCTTCGCGAGCCCAGCGATCCACGAGCCGGGCGGAAAGCTCCTCCGCCCGAATCACCTTGAGCGCCAGGATCCGGGCGTCGTGGTTGCCGGTGGCCCACAGCTCGGTCGGCAGGCCGGGCGCGGGTGATTTCCGCAACCGCTTGGCGAACTTGTCCAGGTTTCCGTAGCTGACGCCGAAACAGGGCGCCGTAACTCCGTGCCTGCCGTAGATCTTGCGGTTTTGGGCCGTGCCCAGGGATTCCAGTTCGGAGAGGATTTCCTGGGTGAGGGGGGCCATGACGATTCTTTTCAATCACGAAAATCGGCCCGGGCAAAGTCGGAAATGGGACGCGTCGTGAGGGGACGCGGTGGGGTGGTTGACTTCGCTCGGTCGATCGTGGACCTTTCCCGCGTTTCTCGAACGCTCTATTTCCAACCCTCCATTCTCTCGAAACTCGCTATGAACGCATTGGTGAAAACGCTCGTTGTCGGATCTCTCCTCCTTGGCTCTCAGGTCGTCCCCGCTCTCGCGGGTCCGAAAGTGAAGCTCAGCACCAGCCTGGGTGACATCGTCATCGAACTCAACGAGGAAAAGGCTCCCGCCACGGTGAAGAACTTCCTCGGTTACGTGGAGGACGATTTCTATGACAACACCGTTTTCCATCGCGTCATCTCCGATTTCATGATCCAGGGCGGCGGTTTCGCGCTGGAGGACGACGGCTCGATCAAGCAGAAGGAGACCAAGGACCCCATCCAGAACGAGGCCAAGAACGGACTCAAGAACGCCCGCGGCACCATTGCCATGGCCAGGACCGGCGATCCGCACAGCGCCACCGCCCAGTTCTTCATCAACCACAAGGACAACGCCAATCTCGATTACCCGTCCTTCGACGGCTGGGGCTACGCCGTGTTCGGCAAGGTGGTCGAGGGCATGGATGTGGTCGACAAGATCGCCGCCGTGCAGACCGGCACCAAGACCCTGACTACCACCCGCGGTGCCGCGCCCATGCAGGATGTCCCCGCCGATCCGGTGGTGATCAAGTCCGCCGAAGTCGTCAAGTGAGCGGCACGCTCCGGCGCCTTTCAGGAATCACACGCCGCTTCCGGTCGCCGGGAGCGGCGTTTTTTTGTCCGTGTCTCGCCCCGGAAGTTCAGCCTCCTGATGGACGGCCGGGGATCTTCAACTTGAGCCGGCCACTCTTCGGATCGATGGCCAGCCTGCCGTCGGTCACTCCGTCTTCGGCGTCCACTTCGGCAATGAAGGCCTCGAGTTCGCTCTGATCGACGACCCCTTTTGCCACGAGGAATCGGGTCAGGGCCTCGATGGCCAGTTTCTGTCGAGCCAGTTCGGATTCGAGGCGACCGATATGGTGGCCTTTCGCGGCAATCGAGGTTCGTAGCTCGCGATTGGTCCTCCGAATCATCGCGATATCGGCCTCGGCGTCCTCGATATCCATCCGGTTGCCGATATCGCCCAGCAAAAGTGTCCGCATCCATCCCATGCGCCTATCGTGGACCCGCTGGATTGGGACGACGATTACAAAATGCCGGGAGGTTTCCCACGTCAGGAATCGGGTCGATCTCCCGGTAGACGAAAAACGCCGTCCCCGGTCATCCCGGGAACGGCGTTCGTAAAGGAGAGGAAGTGGACTTCCGTTCGCCTCAGCCTTCGTTCTTCACGGTCTCGTAGAGATCGAGGGCTTCCTGGGGCTTGAGATCGTCGTGGACCACGCCGGCGACCGCCTTGATCATGCCGATGGGGCAGTCGGACTGGAACACGTTCCGGCCCATGTCGACCCCGGCGGCGCCGCACTGGATCGCGTTGTAGGCGAGCTCGAGGGCTTCCAGTTCGGGCAGCTTCTTGCCGCCGGCGATGACGACCGGGACCGGGGTGCAGGCGACGACGTTTTCGAAGCCTTCGGTGTAGTAGGTCTTCACGATGCTGGCGCCGTTTTCCGCGCAGACGCGGGATGCGAGGCCGAAGTAGCGCGCGTCGCGGGCCATGTCCTTGCCGACTGCGGTCACGCCCATGACCGGGATGCTGTATTTGTTCCCGATATCGACGAGGCGGCTGATGTTGGCGATGGTGGACGCTTCGGTGGCGGCGTCACCCACCGCGATCATCGCGGCCATGGCAGCGGCGTTCATGCTGATGGCCTCGGCTTCGTCGAGAAGCACGTTGTGATTCATCTCCGTGAGAATCGTCGTCCCGGTGTCGGTGCGCAGGCAGACCGGCTTGGTGTTGTCCGCGGGAATGCAGGAACGGATCATGCCGCGCGTGCCCATGAGGCAGTCGGCGTGCTCGGCGAGCGGGGCGATGTTAAGATCGATGCGCTCCAGGCCGGAGGTCGGTCCCATGAGGAAGCCGTGGTCGAAGGCCAGCATCACGGTGCGGCCGGACTTGCGGTTGAAGATCCGCGCCATGCGGTTCTTGATGCCCCAGTCGGTGCTGTTGAGGCCCTTGAGGTAGAAGGAACTGGTGTCGGCCGGGCTGTTCAGGCCGAAGTTGTCGCCGTCGCGGATGTCGTCGAGGTCTGCCATGGGAGGTCGGGTCGGTTGGTCGGTTATCGTTTCAGGGTTGGATAGCGTCTGAAAGCCGGGACGATGCCGGCGATTCGGCGGGGCGTCAAGTGTGGGGCAGGTTTTCAATCTGCCTCGGCGGAAAGGGGCATTTCTCGCCAGGAAAGGGCAGGTTGAAAAACCTGCCCCACCTTCCTTCCTGATTCGATCACGGCCTCAGGTCGCCGATGATCACAAAGCCGCTGAAGGACTCGGCGGGAGGAAGTTCGAGCGTCCGGTCCACAATTCTGGCGAACAAGGTCATCGGGCTGTTTCCGGCGTCCCGGTAGTTGAAGCCTCCCTGCAGCTTCAGGAATCCGAGTTTCTCCAGCGCCTCGAGGTCTTTCGCGCTCTTGGTGCCGGCGCCCACGAACACCACTCCCGGATCGATCACCCGGATCTTCCGGGTTTCGGCCGCGCCGCCCACGTTCTGGATGAAGAACATTTCCGGCAGGTAGTCGGGAAGGTTCACCCAAGGGTAGGAACGGTTGGAGAAGGCGTCGATGCCGTTCTCGAACTTCGCGATCTCGCCCTCGCAGGAGACGACCGCGAGGTTCGATCGCCGGAGCCAGTAGAGAGCCTTCGCCTTCTCGATGGACTTGGCTTCCGCGATGCGCCCGTCCCGGGTCAGCCGGAATTCCAGGTCCTCGGCTTTTCGATCATAGGATTCGACCAGTGGCTCCATCCGGCTGTCACGGACTTCCCGGTGTCGGGCTTGTTCCTTCCGGAAGGTCGTTCGCAATCGCTGAAGTTCGGCCGGCACCGCGGCGTCGTTGGTCGGTGGCGCCTTCGATCCCGAGACGAAGCTCTGAATCTCCGCTTTCAGCGCCTCCGCCGTCTCGAGTTGTCCCGATTTCCGGAGCACTTCCATCTCCCGGGTCAGGGCCTTGACGTAGTTGCCCGCGAGGTCGCTCATCGCCTCTTCGTAGGGAAGTTCAGCCTTTTCCCGGATCTCCGCATCGATCTCGGCCTCGAGGGCCGCCAGTTCCGGGACGACATCGGACTCCAGCGGGATCGCCCTCAATCCCTGGGCGCTCGCCTGTGCCGAGACCCGCTCCAACCCGCCCATCCAGGACAGGAAAAGGAAAAGAGGGACCAGGATCCCGACCGGAAAGAGGATCGGGAGCCGGCGGGGAGGTCGAAGAGGGCGAGCGCTCATGGTTTCGTATTTCACTACCGCCGCCTCGGAAGTTCAAGCAATCTCGGCAGGAAATACCCAGTGGGTTGGGCAGCGGAAGCGAGGAGCCCCCCGGATTTCCGCGCTCAATCGCCGATCCGATACAGCGCCTGGTCCGAGCGAATCAGCAGGGTGCCGTCGAGAGCCACGGGGGAAGCCATCAACTGGCCGTCGAGCTGATTCTCAGCGAGGACCTGGTAGTTCTTGCCCGGGGCGATGACGGTGGTCATGCCTTCCTGGTTGCAGAAATAGATGCGACCGTCGGCGAAGAGCGGCGATGCGGAGAAGTTGCCGCCGACACGTTCATTCCAGTGAACCGCGCCGGTGGCGGCGTCGAAGCAGGTCCCGATGCCGCCGTCCTGGACGACGAAAAGCTCGTTGCCTACCAGCAGCGGGCTGGGTTTGGCGGGAATTCGCTTGGTTTCCTTCCACACGACCTTGTCGCTGTCGGTGATGTCCCCGCTGCCGTCGGGACGGACGGCCCAGAGTTCTGGCTTGCCGAAGCCGGTGGAGATGAAGACGAGTCCGTTTTTCTCATCGTAGACCGGGCGGGGAACGACGGAGAATCCGCTGCCGTGATCAAGCTTCCACAACTCCTCGCCGGTGGCGGGATCGTAGCTGACGAGCCACTGGGATCCCATGCACACGAGCTGTTCGCGGCCGTTCTTGTCGGTAACGGCGATGGGTGTGTTGTAGGCCTTCTTCTGCTCGCCGCTCTCGGCGCGCATAGGGGGGCGGTCGGTTTTCCACACGGTTTCCCCGGAGCGCTTGTCGAGAGCGATGACATACTGCAGATCGACGCCGTCCTGGATGAGGACCAGGAGTTCGCCGTGCACGAAGGGCGAGCTGCCCGGGCCGACGCTGTGCTCGAGCGCGAATTGACGCTCCCAGACCTTGGCGCCGGACTTGGTGTCGAGGCACAGGGTTCCGAAGGTGCCGAAGTGGCAGTAAAGTCGGTCGCCGTCGAGGACCGGCGTGGGCGAGGCGTAGCTGTTGAGCGAGTGGATCGCGTCCGGCGTCTCCACCGTGATGAGATCGATCTCGCGCTCGATCTTTCCGGTTTCGAGGTCGAGTTCGAGGGCCTTGAGGACGATGTTCTTCGCGATCTGGCGGACCTTGAAATGCTTGGCCTCCTCGCCGGCGGCGGTGAGCAGTTGTTCGCGTTCCTCATCCGTCGGCTGCGTTTCCAGCGCGGAGGTCACCCAGATCTTCCCGTTTTCCGCGACCACCGGCGAGGACCAGCCCTTGCCGGGCAGCGGGGTTTTCCAGGAGACGTTCTCGGTCTCGCTCCAGCGCAGCGGAACTCCGTCGGCCGAAGCCAGTCCGTTGCCGTCCGGGCCGCGGAACTCGGGCCAGGGATGATCGGCGAAAGCGATGGTGGAAACCGAGAGGGTGAGCAACGACAGCAGGCGCAAGGGCAGGAGACGCATAACGAGAAGAGGAAAACAGAAAAATCATCCGCTGCCAAACCGGATCGTTCGCCCGGGTGGCACGTCTTGGCGTGATCACGAGGAGTCGGCGCCGGATCGTGCGGAGGCAGCAGGATCGAGCGAGCGACTCGACCCTGTCAGGTCCGGATGGCTGGACCGGTCGGGCTCAGCCCGCCGCGGGAATGTTCCAGCCGAATTTCCCGAAGAGGCCGGCGTAGGCGGCGATGAAGCCGAGGGCGAGACCGATGATGACGGCGTTGCGGGGAGCGAGCGTGCCGCGCTTGGCGAGGGCGAGCAGGGCGCCGAGGCCGACCCAGAGCAGCACCTTGAGGATGATCCAGAAGGGGAAGCCGTAGCCGTACTTCGCCTGCATGCCGAAACCGGACACCAGCAGCAGGATCAGGCCGACGCCGTGGAGGATGGCGACCATCTTCACCCGGGGCGCCTGCTGGCTGCCGTAGGTGAGAAAGCCCCCGATGCCGGTGAACAGGCAGATGAGGCCGATGAGGTGGAGGATCTTGTAGAATTCGGGAGACATGAGGTTTCTGGGCTGGTTGGACGGTTCCCTCCAGCCTAGCGAAGTCTCCGAGCTTGGAAAGGGCGAAGTTGCGCCGTCGGGAAGCCTGATTTCCCGCGATTGCTGGATCTCAAGACCCGGAAAAGGCGAAACCAAGTCAATCATTCACAATTGCGAAACTTTGCAAAAAAGCATTGCAATTATGAAAATTGAGAGACAGGATGAGGTGATTTCTGACCCAGATCACCTGCCATGAAACCTGCTCAACCCACTTTTCGTTCTCTCCTCCTGGCGACCGCCGCGCTCGCGGTCAGCCTGGCTTCGGCCTCCGCCAACGATCCGTTGCCCGGCGCGGCCGATCCCTTCTTCGACGTCAGCCAGTCGAACGACTCGACGTTGAACGACCTCATTCGCCGCCTGCCCCGGCTCGGGCGCGGCTACGAAGAATCGCTGGCCGGTCTCAGTGCCGTCCAGGAACAGATGATCATCCACGAGCGCCGGATGCGCGGCGAGGGATTGCCGGAATCGCATCGTCCGCTCTTTGCCGCCAATTACCAAGCCATCGTGACCGCGATCGTCGATGACCGCATTACCATGCACTACGGCCGCGAGTTGCTGCACCTGCACCGCGAACTGCTGAAGCGCGCCTATGCCTGGCAGCGCCGGCCGAGTCCGGACCAGGAATACGGCGAGGTCATCATCCTGGCGCTCGAAGAGATGCGCGAAGAACTCGCCACCAACGCCGAGCCCCTCGCGGTGGTGCCCGAATGCGTGCGAACCCCGGTCATCAAGGGGCACCAGCTCTGGATCGAGGAACTGCTCCAGTTCGGCGCCCACTGCCAGGTCCTCAGCCGCGGGGAACTCGCCGACCTGGCCATGAAGGCGGCGCGACTGGAGCGCTTCGAAGGCTACTACAAGCGCGATGCCCACCTCTCCCACCACGAGCGTGAGAACCTCCACGAACGACTCATCGAGCTGAACCGCGAGCTGATCGACGCCCTGCGGACTTGATCGAGCCCCTCGGTGACGCGATTCGGGAATTGCCAGCGACACGGGGATTGGGGTTTTCTTTGCGGCTCGACCCTGCTTAATTGAGAGATTCCCGTGTTTCGAAGCCTGTCCGACTCATCCGAAATTCCGCGCCGTTCCGGTCGGCTCGTTGCGAGCTGTCCGCGGGCGGCGTTTCTCGTGTCCCTGCTCGCCCTGGCCGGGCTCGGTGGGGTGCGGGCCCAGGACGAGGCGTCACGCCAGGAGATCGATCCGGTTCCGCCGAAGTTCGAACTCTGGCAGGACAGCGACGGTTTCCTCTGGCAGTTGACGCAGCAGGGCTCCCTGGGGTCGGGCGACACGGCCTACTTTCAGGGGGCGCTGGCCCTGTTCATCAAGGGTGCTCCCTTCCAGGCGGAAAACGCCACCCGGCTGGACGGGGGTGAGGGCCCCGACGACGAGGGCGCGCGCCTCCTTCTCGGCCAGGCGCGCGACGACCTGATGGTGACGCGGGACGTCTGGTTCGACCGCGAGCGAGCGGGGGTTCGCGTCCTCGATGTCTTCGAGAATACCGGTTCGCGCAAGGCGACCTTCCGCATCGACCTGAAGACCTCCTACCAGAATCCCTGGCAGGACCTCCACGGCACCGAGGGACGGATTCTCGGAGCGCGGCCGGGCGACGGCATGGGGCCGCGGGACTTCGGCGTCGTCATCAAGTTCAGCGCCGCCGAGGGGCGGCACGACACGCTCATCGTCACCTCCAGCGAGCGGGACGCCACCCGGCCGATGATCTCCTATTCATCGAACCTCCGGGAGATGACGCTGTCCTACGACCTCGAGATCGAGCCCGGGAAAAAGGCGGCGCTGGTGCACTGGGTCGTTCAACGCAATCTCCAGGCCCCCGGCGACGCGGCGGAGGCCTTGCGCCCGTTCTACCAGAGGCGGCAGCTGGTGGCGCCGCGGGTGAGTGCGGATGAGGTGGCCCTGGTGCGAAATTTCGACGCCCAGTCGTTTCCGGAGCCGGGCGCGACGCCGTTCGACCTGGAGGCGCTGGCCAGTCTCAACGCCGTCGCCGAGTCGATCGGTGTGGTGAGGCGGAACGAGGATGTTCTCTGGATCTCTTCCGACAACCAGCTGACGGGGACCGTGAACGACCAGGCTTCGCTGCGGGTGAAGACCGCCTGGGGGGAGCGCGAAACCGGCATCGGTGACGTGGCGGCCATCCAGGGGGGCGGCGGGTTGGGGAAAACCCCGCGCGTTTTCCTCCGCGACGGCCGCGTCTGGGCCGGGGAGGTGGTTGCGACCGACCTGACCATGCGAATCGCCGAAGGCTGGGAAGTCGAGGAATTGCGGCCCGAGGAACTTTCCCTCCTGCTGCTGCGGGTGGGGGGCGACGACGGACGTCCGCCGGAAGGCACGGGGCTCTTCCTGGCCCTGCGGACCGGCGATGTCCTGGCGGCTTTGGGTGGGGAAGGGCGAGCCCTGCGCCTGCTGACGCCGTGGGGCGAGGACCGCGTGACGTTCGCGGACCTGCGGGAGCTGCATTACGCGACGGGTTCGGTCGCTCCGCGTTTCCGGCTGCTGCGCGGCGATGGATCGCTCCTGACGGTGTTCCTCGGCAGCGACGACCTGGAAATCACGGAAGCCGGAGCGGCGGCGGGCGAGTCCGGGTCCACCGTGGTGGTTTCCCCGGTGACGGTGGCGGGGGCCTGGGCTCCCGGGCATCGGGTGGGCGTGGCGGCGGGAGATCCGACCGAGGAGTGGTTCGATCTGGAAGACGCGGTCGGCGCTACGGGCGGGGAACTGCCCGGATCGGCGATCCTGCTCTCGGGCAACAACCTGCTGTCGGGTCGATTGGCGATGGAGAGTCTCAACCTGGTCGCGGGAGCGGCGGTCACGCCCATCGATCCCGCGGAGATCGCCTCCATGCGGCGCTCGCTCGATTCGGATTCGGACGCGACGCCGGTGTTCGAGATCGAGCTGTCGGGTGGCGAAACCCTCACCGGCCGATTGCGGGAGCGTTTGTTCGACATCGAGAGCGGCGGGAAACGCTGGCGGGTGCCGGCGGCGCATTTCATCGCCTTCCGAACCGCGAGATCTCCAGAGGCGTAACCGAGAAGCGAAGCGAGCCACCGACGAAATGAAGCGATCCCTCTCCCGCCCGCTGCTCTTGCTGCTGCTCACCGCGATCTCCTGGATCGGGGCCGGTCCGGTGTCGGCGCAACTCCGGAGTTTCCCCGGGATCGGAACCCGACCGGTTTCGGGCGCGACCCAGGCGGCCGCAGGCGTGGCGCCCTCGGTGCGCGGGGAGAAGCTGGTGCCGGCGGCGATGAACGTCATCACCGACAAGCAGGGCAACAGCTGGAACCTGGAGCAGAACGGCACCCTCGGCCGGGTGGGGAACTCGATGGTCAACAGCGGGCTCACGCTGCTGATCAACAACCAGCAGTTCTACACCTACCAGCCGATGATGACGGCCGACGGGAGCGAGTTCGTGCTTCTCAATCGTCCGAACTCCAGCCTGCCCGGCATCCAGGTGCTGCGTCGGATCAAGGTCATCGAGAAGGAAGGCGCCCTGCGCTTTCTCGAGGTGCTGACCAACGGCAACGCCAACGCCGTCACCATCAGCCTGGCGCTACGGACGAATTTCTCCGGCAACTACAAGACCTACCTGACGGACGAGGGCAACAGCGGGGTGACCTCCCTCGGCCAGCGCGAGAGCGCCATCCTGGTCACGCCCGGCTCCAACCAGGCGAATCGCGCCTTCCTCTTCACGCTCTGCGATCCCAAGAGCCCGGTGAAACCGACCATTTCCAGCCAGAACAAGTACGGCCTGACCTTCCAGTACAACCTTACCATCCCGGCCGGCCAGACGGTGGCCATCGCCCACGCCGTGGCCCAGATGCCGACCCCGCGCGAGTTCGATCGCCAGGCGCTCGCCAAGGTGTTTCGCCCGGTTTCGATCGATCGCCTCATGAACACCATCCCGCGGGAGTTTCGTCCCCTCCTCGTCAATGGCGACGCGGGCGATTCCCTGACCGGAGGCGCCATCCTGCGGGGCAATTCGGTGGAACAGCTCGGCGTGGATCGCGGTCGTCGCGACGTGCTCGCTCTCGGGGATCGGACCCGCCTCGTGGGCACGGCCAGTTGTGCCGGCCTGCGCTTGCGCAGTGTCTATGGCGAGGCGGAGCTGCCCTTCGAATCGGTGGCTGCAGTCGTCGGCGGCAATCGCGGACGCCGCGACCAGTCACGGGTTTTCCTGCGCGACGGGCAGGTGTTCAGTGGTGAACTGGAGGCCTCCGACCTGCGCTTCGCGATGGCGAGTGGCGGGCGCATGAACCTCCAGGTGCCGAGCCTGGATCGGCTGGTCACGGCGAAGTCGGACAGCGACGGCGAGTGGGGCGCCGATGCCATCGCCATGGTCGAGACCCACGGTGGCGACCGGCTGGCCGTGGGATCGGCCGAGGTCCCGACGCTGGAAGGAATGACCCCCTGGGGCCCCCTGGCTTTCGCCCTCGACGAGATTGTCTGGCTGGCGCCGATGGAAGACGAGCCGGTGGGGCACTACGTGGAATTCAAGAACGGCACCCGCTGCTATCTCTTCCTCGCCGGGGCGCCGCTGCGCCTGCAGTCGGGGATCTTCGGCAACTGCGAACTCGACGCGGCCCAGGTTCGCACCGTGGTGACGCGGACGGCCATGGACCGGGCGCGCGAGGCGGAGGAGCAGAAGAAGGACCCCGGGCTCTTCAGTCTCGGACCCAACGGGCAAGAATCCCAGCCCCCGACCCTGCATCCCTATGTCCTGGCCGCCGGGGGGCAGCGGATCGTGGGCGACCTCGGCGAATCCTCGCTGCATGTGCTCACTCACAGCGAGACCGTGCCCGTGGCGCCGCAGGAAATACGCCGACTTCTCAACGTGACCGCCGCCGAGGGACAGCAGGCCGACGCCGCCGGACCGATGTTTCGCATCGAACTCTGGGGCGGGGGAGTGCTCAGCGGTTATCTCGCCGAGAGCGACGTCGAGATGCAGGTGCGGGGACAGTCCTGGCGCCTGCCGCTGACCGACCTGCGGGAGATGGTCACGCCGGTGCCGCGCCTGACCGAGGGCGCCCAGCAGGACATCGCCCGACTCCTGCGCGAACTGGGCTCCGACGACTGGCAGACACGGGAGAAGGCTACCGAGGAACTGCAGAGTTTCGGCTACCTGGCCCAGTCCATTCTCCGGGAAGAACTCCGCACCAATCCCGATCCCGAAGTCCAGCGCCGGATCGAGCGCATCCTCCTGACCATTCAATGAACGAACCTTCCACGAGACCCGCCGTTTCCCCGAACCGACGCCGGGATCGCGGTACGAGTGCCGCGATCGATTTCGCGGTATGCTGCAGGCGTGAACCACGCCCTCGGATTTGATCAAAGGGCTCGCGAATTCCGCCAGAGAGAACGGTTCGCGTTTCCGGACAATTTTGCTTTCTTGAATCCATCCTCATCGCCGTCGAGTAAACAGGGTTGATATGACAATCGAACAGGGTCAGACCGAACTATCCCGGGCCGCCGATCAGGTGCGCCAGCGGATCGGGCGCAACACGTTCTTTCGCTGGATGTGGCGAGGGCGCTGGGTGGTGCCGATCGTGGCCCTGCTCCTGGTCCTGGCCCTGCGTCTCGGCGCCGGCGTGCGCGGCGGGGAATGGCTCGTCGTCCTGGGAATCGTGGCCGCCTATGCCCTCGCCGGAGCGTTCTGGTCCCTGATGCGCCGCCCGGACAGGTTGCAGGCGTTGGCCCGCTGGGACGAGCGGGCCGGGCGCAAGGACCAGTTCTCGTCGGCCTGGGCCTTCCTCAGCGAGAGCGGAGCGAGTGGTGCCACCGCGCCCTTGGAGGAAGGACGAAAGCTCCACGTGATGCGCGCGTTGTCGATCTTGCCGGAAGCGATCAAGGGACTCGGCCGGGACCTGCCGGCGCCCAAGGTGGGCGGCGGATGGCTGGCGGCGATCGCGGTGCTGCTCTTCGCGTTCACGCCCTGGCTGCGGCCGCAACTGGCGCCGGGCGAGGACATTCTCTCCGACGAAATGACTGCCGAGGCGGAGCGACAGGCGGCGGAACTCTCCAAGGAGCAGGACGAAATCGACAAGATCGAGGGCCTCACCGAAGAGGAGAAGCGCGAGGTCGAAAAACTGCGCGAGGCCGTCGATGGCGCCGCGGAAGACCTGGCCGACAGCGAGGGCAAGACGGCGCGCGAAGTGCTGGAAGGACTCGAGTCGCGGGCTCGGGCCGCCGAGCGGCTGGCGGAGCAACTGGGCGCTACGTCCGACGAGTGGGCTTCGGAGGAGATGCTGCGAGAGATGAGCCAGCATGCCGACACCGCCGATCTCGCCGCGACCATCAAGGACAAGAACGCCGATGGAGCCGCCGATGAAGCCGACAAGGTGGCGTCCATGCTGCAGGAGCCGGAGTTGAAGATCGAGACCCAGGAGCGGGTCACCTCGGCGCTGGAACTGACCATGACCAAGGCGACCGAGACCGACGTCAAGAAACCGGTCGGCGAACGCGTCGGCAACGCTTCGCGGAAGATGCGGGACAAGCAACCGGTCACCGCCGGCCGCGAATTCGTGGAGCTGGCGAAGCATTTCCGGAGAGTGAAGGAGCGCGAGGAAGCCGAGGAGAAACTCCGCGAGCTGGCGGACAAGCTGCGCGAGGCCGGCAATTCCATCAGCGGCAGCAAGATGGAGAAGATGCAGAAACTGGCCTCGAACGGACAACAGGGCGGTCAGAAGAATCCCGATGGCAGCCAGAACCTGACCCCGCTTTCCCAGGGGCCCATGCCCAACAGCCCGGGGATGACGCCGATGACGCCGACTCCGCAGCCCGGACAGCAGAACCAGGGCGGCCAGCAGAGCATCGGCACCGGGCAGAACCTTCCCATTCCCGGGATGCAGAATCCGCAGGGCCAGGGGCAGCAGCAGGGACAACAGGGCGGTCAGGCGATGCCCGTTCCCGGCACCGGCCAGCAGGGCAAGACGCAGCAGGGACTGGCCGCCGGCCAGCAGGGACAGCAGTCGGGCGGCAAACAGGGAATGGGACTGATGGCGCCGATTCCCGGACAGACTCCGGGTGGGGGCGCGCCGGGCGCGGCGCTCGGCGGAGGTGCCAGCGCGTCGATGGGAGCGAACGGCGGGAACCAGGCCGGCACCGGAACCATGGGGCTCGGCAACCAGACCACCGATGCCATGAAGGCCGCCCAGGACTCCAAGGTGGTCACCCAGACCAACAACGAGGGCGATTCCACCGTGCGGGCCGTGGAAGGCCAGACCCGGTCCGAGCAGGCGCAACGGGAACGCCAGGAGACGATCGTGGATTTCATCGCCGTGGAAGAGGAGGCCCTCGACGAGGCGGCGTTGCCGTTGTCACGCCGCGAACATGTGCTCCGCTACTTCACCGCCCTGCGCGAAGAGTTCGAGAAATCCGAATGACAGTTTCTGCTTTCGGCTGATGGCGCCGACTTCCTTCCGACCGAATTTTTTTTTCCATGAAAACCAGCGAACAAATCGAATCCGAACTGAGCGAATTCAAAACCCGTTTCGACAGCCTCAAGGGCGAGATCCAGAAGGGGATCGTGGGTTACGATGATCTCCTGACCGACATCCTCGTCGCCATCTTTTCCCAGGGGCATGTCCTCCTCGAAGGGGTGCCGGGGCTCGGGAAGACCTTCCTGGTGCGGACGCTTTCCAAGGTGCTCGGACTCGAACCCGGCCGGGTGCAGTGCACGCCGGACCTGATGCCCGCCGACATTCTCGGGACCCACATCGTGAACGAGAACGAAGAAGGCCGCCGGGTGCTCCACTTCGAGAAGGGACCGGTTTTCGCCAATCTCATCCTGGTCGATGAAATCAACCGCGCCACCCCCAAGACCCAGGCCGCCCTGCTCGAGGTGATGCAGGAACACGCGGTGACCGCGGGCGGCGAACGTCACACGATGCCGGAGCCGTTTTTCGTGATGGCCACGCAGAATCCCATGGAAATGGAGGGCACCTATCCGCTTCCGGAAGCGCAGTTGGACCGTTTCATGTTCAAGCTCAAGGTTCCGTTTCCCGGCAAGGACGCGCTGGTGGAAATCTCCAAGCGGACCACCGGGTTCAAGGAGCCGGAGATGACCTCCGTGATGACCGGCGACGAGTTGTCGAAGTTCCAGGAAAGTCTCACCCATGTCCCGGTCGCCGACCACGTGACCTCCTACGCTGCCCAGTTGATTTTGGCGACGCATCCCGAGGACGCCGACGCCTCTGAGCGGGTGAAACGCTATGTCAGCTACGGCTCCAGTCCCCGCGGTCTCCAGGCGCTGATTCGCGGGGCCCGCGTGCACGCTGTTCTCGACGGGCGCACCGCCGTGAGCACCGACGACCTTCGCCGGGCGGCCCATGCGGCCCTGCGCCACCGCATTATCCTGAATTTCGAGGGTGAAGCGGAATCGGTCGATGTGGACGGGCTGATCGGTGACCTGATCAACTCGGTGCCGACTCCGGGCCAGGCCGCGGCTTGACCGGCCGGGGCGAAGGTTCGCCGGCATGGCGAACTTTCGCTGTCCGGATTGGTTCTTTCCATCGCTCCGCGTTCCACCGGTCGATCGGTCGATCGATTTTTCTTCCCCCAAAGTTCCTGTCGTGCGAATTCCCGAACACAGTCACTCTGCTTCTCCGGCCCTCCGGGCGCCGCGAGTCCGGCGTGGGCTGGTGATGTTCGCGGTTTTCTCGCTGTTGGCTTCGGCCGGGGGCTTTTCCCAGGATGGCGGGCAACCGGCGAAGGCATCGCCCGCCGCGGCGGACGCCTCCGATTTCGACAAGCAGTCCCTGGCCCTGCGGACCGCGCTCCACTACGATCCGTCGCTGGAATCCCCGCTCAAGTCGCTGGTCACCCTCTATCGGAACGCCGATCGCGTCGAGGAACTGGTCGGCCTCTATCGCGGTCACATCTCCCAGTATCCCGACGATGCCGGAGCCAAGGCGGTCCTGATCCGGGTCCTGCGTTCGTTGAACCGCGCCGAGGCCGACGAGTTGGCCCAGAGCGCCGTCCAGGTGCATCCCGACAATGCCCTGCTCAACTTCCTGCTCTACGAACTGCGGGCGAAGCGGGAGGATCCGCGAGCGCTGGAGTCGTTGGCACGGGCGATCGACCTGGAGACGAAGGTCACCCGGCGGGATGCCTGGGCCGAGATCCTGCTCGAGGAAGCCGGGGACGGGTCTGACCGGGAGTTGGCGCGTGCCCACCTGGAAAAGCTCCGCGCCGCCGAGGGAAACACGGCCGAGAGCCTGCTGACGCTGGCAGAGCGTATGCATCGACACGATTTCAACGACCTCGCATTTGCCACTCTCCAGGAGGCCGCCAAGTTGAAACCGGATCCCGAACTCGGGGTGGAGATCGAGATTCTCACCGCCAAGGTCCAGGCCGCGTTGGGAGATCGCGATGCCGCCGGGAACCGTCTCGACGCCCTGCTGGCGAGACTGGCGCCCGATTACTGGCGCCGGGTGGAGATCATGAGTCTCCGGGTCGGCATGCTCTCCAGCGACGCGGATCGACGTCGCTTGCTGGCGGAGGCGAAGTCCCGCTACGAAAAGAGCGCCGGTAGCGAAACCGCCGTGCTCGAGTACGCCGAGCTGCTGGCCGTGAGCGAGCGGCGCCGGGAAGCGGTGAAGGTCCTGCAACGCGCGACCGAGGCGCTTCCGGATTCGGAGCGGGTCGAGCGACGGCTCATCGGCCTGCTGGAACAGCTCAACGATCAGAAGGCGCTCCAGGCCTACCTCGCCGAGCGGGTGGACCGGTTTCCCGACCGCACCGACCTGCGGTATCGGCTGGTGAAGGTGCTCTACTCGCTGGGGCGGAGCGGCGAGGCCAAACCGCAGCTCGACCTCGTGCTGGAGCAGCTCGAGCCCGGCGAAGCCGACCGTCGCCTCCTCGACCTGGCGCGCCACCTGAGACGGGGCAATCTCTACCAGTCCGCCGCCTCCCTGTTTCAGCGGATCATCGACGCGCAGCCCGATCGCTTCGACGTCATTCGCGAGCTGGCGGAGACCCATCTCGCGCTGGAGGACCGGACTGCCGCCCGCCGCGTGTTGCAGGATCTCCCCGTGAAGGACGCCGCGATCGAGAATTTCCTCGACCTGGTCCAGTTCATGTCCGGCGAGGATTTCCTGGCCGAGGCCCGGGAGGCGTTGGAGACCCGGCTGGAGGATTCCCCCGACAGTCTCGAACTGCGCCTTGAACTGGCGCGGGTGCTCTCCCGAACCGGGGACCGCGACCGGGCCGAGGGCCTCATCGTGGAGGCGCGCGAGCTGACCGACACCCCGGCCCGCTACCGGCTCTGGCTGGAGACCGCCCTGGAGGCGCACGAGCTGTTCGGGGGCGCGGCCGGATTCTTCGACGCGGAGCAGTTTCGCCTCCTCAGCGGCGAGGACACCGAGAAATGGACCGCCGACCGGATCGAGAAATTCCTGACCTTCTGCGAACTGGGCGAGGAGAAACAGCTCGAGGATCGCGTCACCCAGGCCCTGCGCAACCAGTTGGCGGAGGCAGGCCTGCCGGGTGAACTGAGACTTCGCCTGCGCCGGCTTCTCGTCAAGGCGCTGGAGCGAACCCCGGAACGGGCCGGCGAAACCGAGCAGCAGCTCGAGCTGTTGGCCAAGGAGGATCCCGCCAAGGCGGGCGAATACGACCTGCGGCGGGCGTTGCTCTATCACAATCTCCAGCGCACCGATCTCGCCGGTGCCGCCCTCGAGGAGATCGATCTCGCCGCCGTCGAGGATCCCAAGCTGCTGAAGGCCGCCTACCTCGTCTTCGTGGATTACGGCATGCCCGACGCGGCGCGACGTTGCCTTGAAAAGGTCACCGAGCGGGAGCCTTCGGATTTCGTCAGCTGGGAAAAGCGCCTCAGCCTGCTGGCGGCGATGGGGGAGGAAGAGGAATTGCGCAAGGCGATTCGCCAGCTCCTGGCGGGCGGGGAACGCGTCAACCTCGGCCCGGGCTCGATTCGTTCGCTCCGACTGCACCTGCTCGATTCCCTGTGGCGCTCGGTTTCCCTTCGCATCGCTCCGGGGGATGCGGAATCTCTCGCCGAAGCCCTGACCCTGCTCGACGCCGTTGATCGGGAAGCCCGGGAGGCCAGCGATCGACTCTGGAGCCTATGGGCGCGGGCCTACGCCCTGAACGGGTTGGGACGAATCGACGCCCGCGACGCCGTCATCCGGGAATTGACCGCGGTCGCCGGCGAGGGCGGCGCCGGGGTGGAGCAGATCGCCATCTCCTTTCCCGATGGCCTGACGATTTCCCTGAAGGCGGCGGTCGATCTGCTGCGCGAGCCGATCCCCGGATCGATCACGGGGGCCATCGCCCCGACGCGCGGACCGCTCGGCGAGAGCGCGGTGGCCTGGGCGTTCGAAGCCGATCCCCGCACCCGCATTCTCCAGTTGGGAACCTCGGGAACGGGAGGGGATCTCTTCGTGCTGGATGACCAGGGAACGCTTTACCGGGTCGATCGCGGGAGCGGCAAGCTCGTGTGGCGGGAGCGATTCGGTCTGCCGGAAGAAGCGAACCGGGATTCGTCCACCACGCCGCGGCGGGGGAGCGGACAGGGCGGCATCACCATTTCCAACAGCTACTACCAGATTCAGCAACAGGGAGGCACGATCACCGTGCAACAACTGATGGCGCCCTACCAGGCGGTCACCCTGGGAGGTGGATCGCCGCGCTCCAGCCAGCAGAACGTGAAACTGGTGAAACTGCCGCGGCAGATGAAGCTGGCGGGGAACGACCGAATCCTGCTTCCCGTCGGCCGGATTCTCGAGGCGCGCAGTACTGAGGATGGAGCCCTCCTGTGGAGCGCGGATCTGGAAAGCGTCTCCGCTGCCGCCACTGACGGGGGGGCGGCACCGGGAATCGCCCGGCCGGAGATGCGGCTGGAACTGGCCGGAGATCGCGTGCTCGCGTTCCTGCCGGAAACGTCCACGGTCGCCGCGGTGGATCTCGCCTCCGGCAAGCTGATCTGGATGCGGCGGATCGAGGGCGGAGCCGACTCCGACGGGGCGGTCTTCAGCCTGAATTCCGGCGCTACCTACCGGGACGGAAAGGTTTTCGTCTATGGGCGCGAGAGCGTGGTGCTCGATGCCGCCGATGGCTCGGTGATCTGGCGATTCGATGGCGGTGGTGTTCGCACTTTCCCGATCACGCTGATGGAAGCGGCTGTCGCTGAGGGCCCCGGGGATGGCGGCGGCGATGCCGCGATTTCTTCCAGCGGGAGCGTGCCGCGAGCCCGGCCCGGGTATCTCGATCACCTGACCCCGCCGGATGGCCGGGCGGACGCGGTAAAGCGGTTCCTGCAATACCAGGGGGCCCTGGTGGCGCCGGCGGTTCACTGGTCGGCGGCCCGCCTGTCCCAGCCCGGGGCATCGCTCGCGGAGATCGTGTCCGGCGACCGCCTGTTGCTGTTCGGCGAGGGCGGTCTGCGGTCCATTTTCCTGCGCCTGCCGCTGGCATCGACCTTTCTCCCGGCCAAGGGCGTCTACCTGGGGACGTCCGGAAGGAGAGCCTGGTTTCTCGATGGCGACACCCTGTTCGGGCTCGACCTGGAGAAGGGCGACGCGGTCAGGCTGGCCGTGGGCGGACTGAGGAACGGGGACGCGCCCGTGCGCGCGGTCCTGTCCGGCGGGCGACTCTACGCCATCGGCGACGAGGGCGTCCGCGCCTTCAACGCCTGGTCGGGCGATACCATCGCCGCGTGGAATTGGCCGGCCCATTTCTCCGCCTATCGCGATCGCATTCTTGGCGACGAACCGGCGGTTGCGGACGGCGAGGCATCGACGGTCTGGCAGGGGACGATTCGTCCCGGCGTCACCGCGGTGGCCTATTGCCTGCCCATCCGTGACCGGGTGGACGGGGAAACGCTCTTCGCGCTCATCGGCGATCGGGCGGTTGCCGCCATCCGTTCTCCCGACCCGAAGCCCGGCTCCGGGACTCCGGCCGACCCCGCCCCCCCGACCGACTGATTCGGCGACCACTCCCGATTCTCCTTCCGCGCATGCCATCTTCTCCATCCACCTCCTCCGACGAGATCTTCGACGCCGATTTCCTCGACCGGCTGCGCGCTCTTTTCCTTCGACTGCGGAAGCGGCGCCAGCTGAAGAAGAAGGGGATTCAATCGACCCCGGCGACCGGGTTCACCCGCGAGTTCAAGGATTTCCGCCATTACACGCCCAACGACGACTACCGGGCGATCGACTGGCGGCTCTACGCGCGCCTGGAGCGGCTTTTCATCCGGCTCTACGAGGAGGTCCAGGAGTTCCACATCCACGTGCTCGTCGATACCAGTGCCTCCATGGAGACGCCTTTCGGCGACAAGCGGCTCACGGCCCTGAAGCTCGGCGTGGCTCTTTCCTACCTCGGACTGGTCGGGCAACACCGGGTCAGCCTCTACCAGATGGGAGAACGGGTGATCGAGGGGCTGCCGCCGCAGAAGGGGCAGGGGAACATCCAGCGCATCATCGACTACGCCAAGCGGCTCGAGTTCGGAGGGCTCACCGACCTGGATCGCTGTTTCAGCGAGTTCCAGCCCTCGCGGCGTCGCTACGGGATTTTCTTCGTGCTTTCGGATCTCTACGGGCGCGGTGTCGATGAGGCGCGCGATGCCGTGCGTCACGCCAGCACTTGGCCGGGCGAGACCCACTTCATCCACATCTTTCATCCCTGGGAGCAGCACCCGGATCTCGACGGTGAGATCGAGCTGGTCGATGTGGAGACCCAGGAGCACCGGCGGCTCTGGTTCACCCGCCGCGACCGGCGCAAGTACGAGGAGCGCTTCGAGCTTTTTCTCAAGGAGATCGAGCACACCTGCAAGTCGCGGCAGATCGACTACCAGCGCTGGCGGACCGACCTGCCTTTCGAAGAGCTTTTCCTCGATCTTCTCTCCCGCGGTTCCGCGCTCGCTTCGGGTTCCTGAACCACTCCTTTCCCGCTTTTCCGCATGCAGTTTCTCAACCCTGGATTTCTCTGGCTCTCGGTGCTCGCGATCATTCCGATCGCGCTCTACCTGTTTCGCCGGAAATCCAAGCGGGTCGATGTCAGCACGCTGGTCTTCTTCAAGACCCTGGCGCGCGAGCACCAGGAATCGGCGTGGCTGCGGCGGCTGAAAAAGGTGCTCTCCCTGCTCCTGACGTTGTTCCTGCTGCTCGGGGCCATCTTCGCGCTCTCGAAGATCATTCTCTCCCCGGTGAGCGAGGAAGGCTACCGGACCGTCGTCGTCCTGCTCGACCGATCCGCTTCCATGGCGGCAACCGACGACGAGGGCGTGAGTCGGCTCGAGCGTGCCCGCGAACTCGTCGAGGCCCGGTTAGACAGCGTTCCCGAGGACGTGGGTGTCGCCCTCATCGGCTACGACAGTCGCCCCGAGGTCCTGCAGCCGCGCACCCTCAAGCGGCGCGAGCTGGTTTCACGGCTCAAAGAGGTGACGGTGCGCCCGGTCGCGCAACAGACTCGGCTGGCGCTGGAATCCGCCCTCGTGCTGGCGCGCCTGGAAACGCCCGCCCTCATCTGGCACGTGAGCGATTCACCGGACGGTGACCTGAAACTGGTAAGACAGAGGGAAACCGAGGGCGAACCGACGGATCCCGCGGCAGATCCCGGCCCCGCCACCGAATCGGAGGAGGAACCGGCCGCGACGTCCGTGGAGGCGGACGCCGATGTTCTCGCCGATGCCGAGCGCGCTCTCGAATTGCCCGAGGGCGTCGATCTCGAGTCCCTTTCCGTGGCGCTTCCGGCCCCGGTCAATGCCGGCATCACCGCCTTCCGCATTCGTCCGGTGCCCCTGGAACACGGGCGGTTCGAGGCCTACGTCCAGGTGGCCCTGAATGCCGACGCTCCCGAGCCGGTGACGGGAAAACTCGATGTCTTCGTCGGCGGCGCCCTGGTGCAGCCGCGGGAGGTGGAACTGAATCCCGGCGACCGCGTCGGGCTGGTGCTCAAGCTGGAGGGCGCCGAGGACCAGATGCTTCGTCTCAAGCTCTCGGTCGAGGGCGATCGCCTCGCTTCGGACAACGAGGTCCTCGAACCGCTCCCGAACACCCGCCCCATCGTGGCCGCGTGGGTGCGCCCCACCAGCGATGACGATCCTTTCCAGCCCGACCTCTACACCCAGTTCGCCCTGCGGGCGTTTCTCGACGACTACGAGTTCGAGATTCTCGCCCTCGAGCCCGGTGCCTGGACCGGAGCGCGGGACAGTGTCGACGTCGCCATTTTCGATGACTGCGTCCCCGAGGAATGGCCGGAGGACCTGCCCGTCATCCTCATCAATCCTCCCGGCGATGCCGGCCCGATTCGCATCAGCCGGATCGATGGCGGGGTGCCCCACGAGTCGGTGCGGGTCGCCAACGAGAATCATCCCGTGCTTTTCCGCGTGAGCAGCGGTCGGGTATCCGTGACCCAGACAGCCGTCTTCGACATCGCCGGCTCCCTGGAACCACTCTGGTTCGCGGGTGACGAACCGCTTCTCGCCGCCGGGGACGTCAAGGGACAGCGCTTCGTCGTCATGGGATTCTCCCCGGGGCGTTCCGAGCGTCTCCCGTTGACCGCCTCGTTTCCGTTGCTGGTCGGCAACGCCCTGCTCTGGTGCGCCGAGACCGCGCCCGGGATCACCGAGAAACTGATCGAGTCGCCGACCGGTCGGGTCGTGCCGGTCGAAGGGAAAAGCGTCACCTGGACTCGCTGGGAAGAGGGGGGATTGAAGAAATCCCGCGCCGATCTCGTCGGGGGATTGTTGGAACTCGATCGCATCGGGATCTGGGAAACCGACACCGGACAGCGCGGCGCCGCCCACCTCCTCAGCCGGGCCGAAACCGACCTGCGCGCGCGCGACACCTCCTTTGCCGGGGCCGACGCCGAGATCGTGACGCAGAGCGGTTG
>JAUIGT010000498.1 GCA_030432615.1 Verrucomicrobiia bacterium | reverse complement strand
AAGCGCACGAGTGATTGGTGAGGATCTCGGGATCGGAGCACGCACCGTCGAGACCTACCGGAATCAGCTGGTGGCGAAATTCGGAGCCCGCAACGCCACCGATCTCGTGGCCCGGGCGATCCGTTCCGGTTTCTGTGAAGGGGATGGGGGAGGCGGGAAATCGACTCCGTAGATTTGCGGAGCGGACGGCGGGTGACGGACACGGCGCGAGAGCGTTTGGTCTGTTCCGTCATGAAAATCACCGCTCCCCACCATCCTTCGAGAGTCCTGACCCGGGTCCTGATCCTGGTCGCGGCGCTGTTGTTGTCACCGCTCGCCCGGGCGGAAAACTATCATCCCAGGATCAGTCAGCTGACGGCGCGCAACGCCGTGCCCCAAGGCCTGCCGAACTTTGGCAACTCGGTCGCGGCAAACCCCTTCTGGATCGCGGCCGGCGAGCCGCGCAACGACGATGTCGCCGAGGAGGCCGGTGCCGTCCACGTCTTCGACGCCCGGACCGGTCGGCGGCGGCACAAGTTCACGCTTCCGGACGGGGCCACCTTGGACCACTTCGGCGGCAGCGTGGCGCTGCACGGCTCCTGGATGGCGGTCGGCGCCCACCAGAGCGACGCTGGTCTGGCCAACCAGGGCGGCGTTTTCGTCTACGACCTGGCTACCGGGAACCTGGTGCATACCCTGCGGCCTTCCGGAGCCAACCTGAATTTCAGTTCGATGGGAGCCAGCGTGGCGATCAACGAGCACTATGTCGTTGCCGGCGCAGTGGGAAGAAACCAGGGGCGAGGCGCCGTATTCGTCTTTGATCGGGTGACGGGCAATCAGTTGTTCGAACTGGAGGCGTCCGATGGGGCAAACGGCGATCTTTTTGGAGACTCGGTTGCCCTTTCCGAACATCTGCTGTTGGTCGGCGCTCCGGGAGACGGGGGAGGTGTCGGTTCGATCTATCTGTTCGATGCCCTTCGCGGGACGGAGATCGACAAAGTCGAGAATCCGGACGGTGGCGCGAACGATTGGTTCGGGAATGCCGTGGCGTTCAGCGGAAACCGGATCGTGGTGGGGGCCCATCGGGCCGGCGATAGCGATGACGGACGGGTCTATGTGTTCGACGCCATCTATCGCACTCCTCTCCTGACGATCGATGCGCCGGAGAGTGGCGGATTGCCGAGCTTCGGAAAGTGCCTCGGCGTCGAGGGCAACCTGCTCGCAGTCGGAGCGGAATCGGCCCGGGGGGCGCGCGGAAATCTTTCCGGTGCCGTGTATCTGTTCGACCTCGCTCGAGGGACCTTTCTTCAGAAAATCTTCGCGCCCGACGGGGGCACGTTCGATCAGTTCGGCGGAACCTCTTCCAATAGCGACTATGGGAACTCGGTCGCGGTTTGCGGCAACGAAATCATCGTCGGTGCGCCGCGACAGGATATCGGAAGTCAGCTGGGAATCGGCGCCATCTATCGCTTCGAAGTCGTGGCGGGACCGGTTGCTTTGGACCCCGTCGCCGCCCGGCGTGATTTCGTGCCCGGTGCGGACGATGTCCTCTACAACCAGTTCCGTGATGTCTCGGTGAATTCCAATGGAGAGGTGCTTTTTTCCGCCGCGCTCTTCGGACAGGGCGCTTCGCGGGGTCGTCGATTCGCGATGGTCTCCGATCAGTTTTCGCGAGGATACACGACGGTTTCCCAGTCGGGAGTGGACTTTGGCGGAACCGGAATTCCCGTTCGCTTCGGTGCGTTCACCAACAATCAGCAGGACCTCTCCCTATTCTCCGCTTTCCTGCGCGGACCCGGCATCACGGTGCAGAACAACCAGTTTCTCTTCGGCTACGACGGGAATTCTGATCCTTTCCAGGTGCTGCGAACCGGCGATCTGGATCCGGTGCTGGGCGGCGTGATTCGTCGCATCGGAGAGTTCGTCCAGGCGCGCCAGGAATTCCAGGGACAGGCGGCCTGTGTCCATCTGACACCGGGGTTCAATGGAGTGACGCCGGCGGACGACTCGGCCATTCTATTCATCGGGGAAAACGGCGACAGTGTCGAAGCGATCCGTGAAGGCGATGCGTCGCCACTTCCGGGCGCGGAACCCTACGGTTTTCTGAACCGAGTTTCCTACCCGAGTGACTACGCCACTTTCCGGGCGGGACTGCAAACAGATCCCACTTCCAATCAGGTGGTGGTTCGTCATCGGCTCGGGCAGAACAGCCAGGTGCTGGCGCAGAAAGGAGACGAACCTCCGGGAATTCCGGGTGCAATCTTCACGACGTTCCTCGGTGAAACCGGCACCTCGAACGCCAGCTCGGCGTTTCGGGCGCTCGTGCGCGGCCCCGGAGTGACCGGAGCCAACAACGAGGGACTCTGGACGCAGCAGAATAGCCAGTCTCCAGAGCTGGTGGCCCGCAAGGGTGATCCCGTGGATGCCATCGGACCGAACGTGTTCTTCGCGCGCTTCCTCCAGTTCGGCATGAACTACGACTCCGACCTGATCTTCGTCGCCAAACTCCGTGGACAGGGCATCACCCCGGCCAACGATTGCGCGCTGTTTTTCGCCGAGCACCAGGGAGCGATCCAGGTGTTGCTGAGGGAGGGGGACGTCGCTCCCGGCTGCGACAACGCCCGGGTCGGAACCATCCAGCGCATGGCGCTCGGTCACTTCGGCGAATACGCGGTCGTCACGTCACTGACACGCGCGCCTCTCGGCCGGAACCAGGCGCTCTGGACCGGGAATTTCCTGGGGGCCGACGAACCCGAACTGCGCCGGCCCTTTCTCCAACTGCGCAAGGGCGTGTTGCACAGCAGTCTGATTTCCGCGATCACCCGGACACGATCGATCCAGCTTTCGCCGAGATGTTTCGACCGCACCGGAGCCGGCCTGAAGGGGTTGGGGTCGCCGCTGAATTCCTCGGGTGAAATCGCGCTCTGTCTCCAGTTCGACAATCGCGCCAAGGTTCTGATGAAGGGTCGTCCTTGAGCCGTCCTCGATTCTTCCTTCCGTCCAACCGCCGGCGAATTCCGCGCTCCCCGGATTCGCCACTCGATTCAACAGGGTCAGGCCGACGGTCTGACCCTGTTGCTTTTGCAGGGAATTTTCCCGCGGAAACGAGGGGTCAAGTAATGCGGCTCGAATGCCAATTTCCGCGGATGGATCCTCGGGGGCGGGTGGTCAGAGATCGATGAAGACCGTGGCATGGGGAGGATGCCGGCAGGGGTGGATCGGGTGTTTCCCCACGCGCACAAGCGAACCTCGAACCCTCATTCCCTGCATCCATGAAACCCCAGTGTCTCCCTCGTATTTTCGGCTCCTTTTTCGGGCTGGCCGTGTTCACCTCGGTGCTGTTTTCCGGAATCGGCTCCGCCTTCTCCCCCGATCTCATCAAGCTGCATCCGCGCGCCCGAACCCCGCAGGACGGCAACGCCTTCGGCAAGGTGGTGGCAATGTCGGATCAACTGGTCGTGGTCGGGCAACCGGGCGATGACGATGTCGCCGACAATGCCGGCGCCGTCCATCTGTTCGACACCCGCGGCCGCTATTATCGCAAGCTGGTGGCGCCCGACGGGCTGGCTGATGACGAGTTCGGCGCCAGCGTGGCCATCTGCGGACGGGTCATCGCGGTGGGCGCGCCCGGCGATGACGAAGCCGGAGCCGATGCCGGGGCGGTCTACCTTTTCTATACCACCGGCAACCCGAAGCCCTTCGCCAAGGTGATGGCGTCCGATGCCGCCGACGGGGACCGTTTCGGCGTCAGTGTCGCCCTATCGGCCGATCGCCTGCTGGTCGGTGCGAACTCGGATGACAGTGCGGGTGCGGATTTCGGTTCCGCCTACGTCTACGAGATCGTGAAGGCCGGCCTCGGCCTGGCGCTGGGCGCGGAACTGCGCGAGTTGTCCGCCTCGGACGGCGCCACCGGAGACAGTTTCGGTTTCAGCGTCGATCTCTGCGGCCCGGTGGCGGTGGTCGGGGCTCCCTTGAATGCCACCGGGCAAGGAGCGGCCTACCTTTACGACATCGAGACGGGAGCAGAACTCCGCAAGCTGACCGCCAGCGACGGCGGAGCCGGTCACTTCTTTGGCTGGAGCGTGGCCGCGGCAAACGGTCGCGTGCTCGTGGGCGCGCCCGATGCCTTCACCGGAGCCGGATTTCCCGGGGCGGCGTATCTCTACAACCTGAGTGACGGAGCCGAGGTACGGAAGTTGATTCCCGACGACGGCGTCACCGGCGATCACTTCGGACGCTCGGTGGCCCTGACGGAACACCTGGCGCTGGCCGGGGCTCCCGATCACCACCTGGTGATCGGAATCAAGACCGGTTCGGCCTACCTCTACGAAATTCCGGGCGGCACCCAGGTGGCGGAGCTGCACATCCCCAACGGGGCCGACGACGACCGCATGGGATCGGCGGTGGCATTGTGCGGCAACCTGGCGGTGATCGGCATGGATGGGGACGACGATGTCGGGGACGATTCCGGCTCGGCCACCATTTTCGATCCGGTCAACGGCAAGCTGCCGATGATGTCGATCATGAAGACGGGAGATTTCGCTCCGGAAGTTCCCGGCGGTTTGTTCAATCTTCCGAAGACGGCCGTGACCAGTCCGACCGGGGCCACGTTGATCACGGGAACGCTGAAACCGCTCGGAGTGAGGACGGGCGGGGGAAGCACGAGCGTGCCTCCGTCTCCGCCGGTGTCTCCTCGGG
>JAUIGT010000497.1 GCA_030432615.1 Verrucomicrobiia bacterium | reverse complement strand
CGAGGTGATGTATCCCGGGGGCCAGACCTGCTGCGGGCAGCCCGCCTTCAACGCCGGCTACTGGGACGAGGCCCGACCGCTCGCCGCGCGGATGATCGACCTGCTCGGTGGCGCCGAAGCCGATGCCGTCGTCTCCGCCTCCGGCAGCTGTGGCGCCATGCTGAAGGTGTTCAATCCGGAGCTGCTCGGCGATACCGCTCACGCCGAGGCCGCCCGGGAGCTGTCCGGCAAGGTCTGGGAATTCTCGGATTTCCTCGTGTCGAAACTCGGCGTCACCGATGTCGGCGCCCGCTTTCCGCACAAGGTCACCTTCCACGACGGCTGCCACGGCCTGCGCGAACTCGGCATCAAGAGCCAGCCGCGAAGGCTCCTCGAACAAGTCGCTGGCCTCGAACTCGTCGAGATGGATGAAGCCGAGAGTTGCTGCGGATTCGGCGGCACGTTCTCGGTCAAGTTTTCCCACATTTCCGAAGCCATGGCCGAGGTGAAGTGCGAGTCCGCGCTCGCGACCGAAGCCGAATTCATCGTCTCCAACGACTCCAGTTGTCTCATGCAGATCAACGGCTGGCTGGAGAAGAACAAAGCGAACGACCGGCGGCCCAGAACGCTTCATCTCGCCGAAATCCTCGCCTCCCGCCTTCCCGAATACTGAATACTTCCCCCATGCCCGCCCGGTCCACCAGTTTCAAAGCCGCCGCCGCCGCCTACACGCGGAAGCGCGACACGCGCGCCTTCCTGCGCGGCTCGATGACCGGCTACCTGACGGCGCGGGCGCAGCGGGAATCGGAGTTCCAGGACTGGCAGGCAGCACGCGAAGCCGCTTCGGCGGCGAAGGCGGAGGCGGTCGATCACCTGGACCGCTACCTGCCCGAGTTTGTCGAAAAAATCGAAGCACGCGGCGCCAAGGTCTTTTTCGCCCGCAATGGGGACCGCGCCCGCGACTACATCCGCGACGTCATCCGGGAACACGACGCGAAGTGCATCGTGAAATCCAAATCGATGACCGGCGAGGAGATTCACCTCACCGAGACGCTCGAGCAGGAGGGTTACGAGGTGGTCGAGTCCGACCTCGGCGAATACATCGTCCAGTTGCGCGGCGAACGCCCCTTCCACATCGTGGCCCCGGCCATGCACCTGCGACGCGAGGAGGTCCGCGAGCTTTTCGCCGAAAAGCTGGGACCGGAAGCCGGGAGGAGCGACGACCCGACGGCGTTGACCATGGACGCCCGCCGGGCCATTCGGCGGAAATACCTCGAGGCGGACATCGGCATCAGCGGCGTGAATTTCGCCGTCGCCGAAACCGGCCAGATGGTGATCTGCACCAACGAGGGCAACGGGCGCCTCTCGACTTCCCTGCCGAAGGTCCACATCGCCATCATGGGAATCGAGAAGGTCGTGCCCAGGCTCGACGACCTCGCCCTGCTCCTGCCGATGCTGGCCACCGCCGGCACCGGGCAGCACCTCACCGGCTACACCACCATGATCGGCGGTCCGCGTCAGCCCGGCGAACCCGACGGACCCGAGGAATTCCACCTCGTCATCATGGACAACGGTCGCAGTACCCTGCTGGCCGACGCGGAACAGCGCGACGCCCTTCACTGCATCCGCTGCGGCGCCTGCATCCACCTGTGCCCGATCTTCAAGAACGTGGGCGGCCATACCTACGACACCACCTACATGGGCCCCATCGGCAGCGTCATCACCCCGCACCTGCGCGGTCTCCAGGAGTGGCGGCACCTGCCCGCGAGTAGCTCGCTCTGTGGCGCCTGCACCGAGACCTGCCCGGTCCGCATCGATCTCCACCACCACCTGCTCCACAACCGCCGCAACGCCGCCGCTTCCCAGCCGGTCTGGTGGGAGCGTCTCGCCTTTCGCGGCTATCGCGCGCTGGCTTTGCGACCGGGACTGTTCGCGATGGCGGGAAAAGCCGGACGCTTTTTCCAGAAGCTGGCGACGCCTCTGCTGGGCTCGCCCCTCGATCCCGCCCGGCAATGGACCCGCTGCCGGACCTTGCCGAATCCTCCGGAGCAATCGTTCCGTGAGTGGTGGTCGGAGCGGGAAAACACCGCGACAGACCGTGAATAGCCACGAATGGTATTTTCCGCCCCGAAAATGAGTTCTCCCACCGACGACGACCGCGACCTGGTGATGCACCGCATCCGCGAGGCCCTGCGGATTCGCCGCCAGGGATTGCCGTCCCCCGGAGACGCGGAACGCTACCGGGAACTGCTGCCGGTGGTGGGGGACGATCTCGAGGCGAGGATCGAGCGCTTCCGCGAGTGGTCGGAACGGCTGCGGACGGAGTTCATCGTCTGTTCCCGGGACGAACTCGACGCCCGACTCGCCGCCCTCCGCGAGACGCACGGCTGGCAACGTGGCGCCTGTCATTCGGCGGCCCTTCCAAGCCGGGCCCTGGCCGCGGCGGGTTTGAAGAATGACCACGCGCTCGTCATCGACGACACCGGCGGCGCGACCTACGAAAAGACCGTCCTGGAAGTCTGCGACGTCGCTTTCTCGAGCTGCGACGCCCTCGTCGCCCAGACCGGCAGCGTGCTCCTGACTTCCCGCGGTGCCGGCGGACGCGCGCTTTCCGTGCTGCCTCCGCACCATGTCGTCCTCGCCACGGCCGAACAGCTCGTGCCGGATTTGCCCGCGGCCATGGCCCTGGTGCGGGAACGTCATGGCGAAGATCTCCCCAGCCTCGTCACCCTCCACACCGGCCCCAGCCGCACCGGCGACATCGAGCGCACCATCGTCCTCGGCGCGCATGGACCGAAGAAACTGACGGTCATCCTGATTCTCCCATGAGTGGCGAACTCCCCGGCAACGAAACGCTCTCCCCGGCACGGCGTCGAACCGTCGCCCTCATGCTCCGTGGGCTCGGCATCGTCTCCTTTTCCGCCCTGGCCGCCGTGGTCCTGCCGCACGCGTGGATGGATGGCATTCATCAGCGCATCGGACTGGGTGAATTGCCCGACCTGCCCATGGTCGCCTACCTGTCGCGCTCGCTGTCCCTGTTCTACGCCTGGCTCGGCCTGCTGGTGTTCTGGATCTCCTTCGACGTCGATCGCCATTTCCGCTGGATCCGTTTTTTTGCGCGCACCGGAATCGCCGTGGCGATCGCGCAGACGGCCATCGACTTCTTCGCTCCCGTTCCACCCTGGTGGCTGATCGCGGAGGGTGGTTTCCTCTTCACCTACTTCGGTGTCCTCGCCTGGCTGACCCGTTCCTGAAACCAAATTCCGCATTTTCGTAGTCTCGGATTTCGCCGATAGTCCCTCCCCTCCATGAACGATCCCGACTCCCTCCCCCAACCGGATACCGACGAACCGCAAACCGAAACACCGCCTTCCGAGAAATCCGGCCTCGTCCAACTTTCCTTCACCGAAGCCCGCGTCCTCGGCTGTCTCCTCGAAAAGGAAGCGACCACGCCGGACTACTACCCCCTGACACTCAACGCGCTCCACTCGGCCTGCAACCAGTCGAGCAATCGGGAACCGGTCACCGACCTCGGCACCGACGAGGTCGAGGAGGCGATGGAGGGCCTGCGCTACAAGCACCTCGGCATTCTCGTGCATCAGGCCGGCGCCCGCGTCGCCAAGAACAAGCACACCCTGGAGCAGGTCTTCCCCTCGCTGACCAATGCCGAGCGCGCCCTCATCTGCGTGCTCCTGCTGCGGGGGCAGCAGACCGCGGGCGAACTCCGCCAGCGCACCGAGCGCCTGCACCCTTTCGCCGATGTCGAGGCCACCGAGCGCGCCCTGCAACGCCTCTGCGACTACGACCCCGACCCGCTGGTGAAACGCATCCCGGCGGGCGGAGGGCGGCGCGTGGTCACCTACGTGCACCTTTTCTGCGGGGAACCGGAAACCGGCGGGGCCATCCCCGTCGCGCCAACGCGAGCCGCCGAAACAGTCGCGAGCCCGACCTGGCGCGAGGAAATGGAATCGCAGATGGCCGAGCTGCGCGAGGAAGTCACCTCGTTGAAGGCGGAGATCCAGGCGCTGAAGGACGAATTGGGGGCGTGAGCAGGAGGGGCGAAAAGCCGGAGCGAACACGGAGTTTGCCGCCTCACCTTTGGCGTGGCCCATCCTCCGTTTTTTCGCTACACCTTGTCCATGCGCTGTTTCCTCTGGTGCCTGACCGCGATCCTGCTGACCCAGGTCGCTTTCGCCAAGCCTCCCCACGTCGTCCTCATCGTCGCCGACGATCTCGGCTGGGCCGATCTGGCGTGTTACGGCAGTGATCTCCACGAGACTCCGAACCTCGATCGGTTCGCCTCGCAGGGAGTCCGCTTCACCGATGCCTACGCCGCTTCGCCGGTGTGCACGCCGACGCGCGCTTCGATCCAGACCGGCAAGCACCCGGCCCGTCTCCGGATGACCATCTGGCGCGAGGCGGCACTCGAGCGCGGGAAGCGGGAACTGCTCGAACCGATCTGTCTCGATTCCCTGCCGCTCGAGGAACTCACGCTCGCCGAAATCCTTCGCGACGGAGGCCACCACACCGTCCACCTCGGCAAGTGGCACCTCGGCCGCGCCGAGGCCTATCCGCAGGCGCACGGTTTCCACGAAAACATCGGCGGCACCCTCTGGGGAGCCCCGCAGACCTTCTTCTATCCCTACCACGGCGACGCCTACTTCCGGGACTGGCGTTATGTGCCCGATCTCGAACCGGGCGAGG
>JAUIGT010000013.1 GCA_030432615.1 Verrucomicrobiia bacterium | reverse complement strand
CGTTCGCATCAGATGTCCCGCACCCGCACCTTGAGCGTCTTGAGTTCCTCCAGTTGTTTCCTGCCGGCCTCGCTCAGCGGGTTGCCCTTCAGGTAGACCTGCACGTAGGGAGCGAAACGCTTTTCGCCCGCGAGGTCCGCTTTCATCATCTCGACCAACGGTCCGAGATCCTCGATCTGGTTGCCGTCGAGGAAGAGGAAACTCTGCGGTTTCAGTCCCTTGAGCGGCGACAGGTCCTTGATACGGTTTCCGCTGACGCCCAGGCTCCAGATGTTGCCCTCGCGCCCGACCTGGCTGATGCCGTCGAGCTTGGTGAGCCGATTCTCATTGAGGTAGATCGACCCGAGCTTCGGCAGTTTCACGATCGGAGACAGGTCCGCGACCTGGTTGCCATCGGCGTAGAGGGAGGAAAGGCGCTCGAGCTTCTTCAGGGGCTCCAACGATCTCACCTGGTTGTTCTCGATGCCGAGATACTGGATGGCGATGATGTCCGCCAGCGGCGAGAGATCCTCGATCTGGTTGTTGTTGAGGATGATCTGCTGCAGGCGGGACAGGCCCTTCAGGGGAGCGAGGTCCTTGATCTCGTTGTCGGAAAGATCGATCGACATCAGCGCCTGGCAATGCTCCAGCCCGGCGAGACTCTTGATCCCCATCCCTTTCCCGCGGACGGTGGAGATGTTCTTCACGTCGTCGGCGGTGATCGGTTCCTGCGTGTCCCGCTTGGCAAAAACCTGCTGGCGGACCGCTTTCTCCAGGTTCTTGTCCGGGAAGATGGACTTCGGTGCCGGCTTGGGCGGCTCGGCGGGCTTGTCGTCCTTTTTCTCCTGGGCGCCTGCCACCGCGGCCATGGCCACCGCAGCGACGAGGGCTACCCCGTGATGAAACCGTCGAAGGTTCGGCTTTTCGTTCATGGGTAGATGTAAGAGGGTTCAGTTCGTCATCCAATCCTGTTGAATCAGGATCGGTCATCGAACGTATCCGTCTCGCCGACAGTCCTCAAGGCACGCGCTCGGGCCATGAAAGGAAGCGACTCCGAAAGCGTCTTGTTTTCCATTCGCCAAGCCGTCTCCACGATCTAGTTTTGCTCTTCATCACTACTTTTCTCCATCCATGCCTTCGCCTCGCACCGTCCAGATCGGACTGATCCAGACCCGGAACTCGGAAGATCCGGCCGAGAATGTCTCTCGCGCCCTGGCAAAGATCGATGAAGCCGCCGCCAAGGGCGCCCAGATCGTCTGCCTGCAGGAAATCTTCAACACGCTCTATTTCTGCCAGCACGAGGATGAACGGTATTTCGACCTGGCCGAATCGATTCCCGGGCCTGTCACCGACCAGATGGCCGCCAAGGCGAGGGAACACGAGATCGTGCTCATCGTTCCCCTCTTCGAGCGCCGCGCTCCGGGACTCTTTCACAATTCCGCCGTCATCTTCGACGCAGACGGCAGCCAGGTGGGGGTCTACCGAAAGATGCACATTCCGGACGATCCCCAGTTCATGGAGAAATACTACTTCACCCCCGGCGACCGCGGCTTCCGCGCCTGGGACACGCGCTACGGGCGCATCGGTGTCTGCATCTGCTGGGACCAGTGGTATCCGGAGGCGGCCCGACTGACGGCGCTCGACGGGGCGGAGATTCTCTTCTACCCCACCGCCATCGGTTGGATTCCGGCCGACGAAGCGCCCGTTCGTGAAGCCCAGCACTCGGCCTGGGAGACGATGCAGCGCAGCCACGCCATCGCCAACGGTTGCTTCGTGGCGGCGCCGAACCGGGTCGGTCTCGAGGAATCTCCCGGCGGAGAAACGATCCAGTTCTGGGGTCGCAGTTTCGTGGCCGCCCCCTCGGGCGAGGTACTGGCCCGCGCTTTCGGCGACGACGAGGACCTCCTCGTGGTCGAGGCCGACCTCGGTGCCATCGAACGGCAGCGCATCGCCTGGCCTTTCTTCCGCGATCGGCGCATCGATGCCTACCAGGGCCTGCTCCGCCGGTTCGGCTCCGAGCATTCCGATCTCTGAGAACCGGAAAAGTCGAAACAGGCATTCTCCATCCAGCATGGCCACCAACTCCCCTCTCGCCCGCGGATTCCGCATGCCCGCCGAATGGGAACCGCACGCCGCCACCTGGCTCAGTTGGCCCAATGAGCGCGGGGCCACCTTTCCCGGCGAACGCCTCGCCCCCATCCTGCCCCATTTCCACTCGCTGGCGACCGCCCTGGTGGAGGCGGGAGAACACGTCATCATCAATCTCTCCGACGAGATCGAAGCCGAAGGCATCCGTGCCGCCCTCCGCCCGGAGATTCTCGAAAAGGTCACCCTCCAGAAGGTTC
Organism: Verrucomicrobiia bacterium; assembly: GCA_030432615.1. Taxonomy (GTDB): domain Bacteria; phylum Verrucomicrobiota; class Verrucomicrobiia; order Verrucomicrobiales; family DEV007; genus JAEUHH01. Next base: position 24,363 of record JAUIGT010000013.1, on the reverse strand, counting down.
CCTCCAACGAACCCTGGTGCCGCGACCACGGTCCCACGGTGCTGCGGCGCGATTCCGACGGAGCGAGGCTGGCGGTTTGCTGGAACTACAATTCCTGGGGCGAAAAGTATCCGCCCTGGGATCTCGACGCCGCCGCCAATCGCCGGATGGCCGACCTCGCCGGGCTCGATATTCACGACCGGCGCGACCTCACCATCGAAGGCGGTTCGCTGGAGAGCAACGGCGCCGGCGTACTCATGGTCTCCGAATCCTCCGTGGTCACCGACAGTCGCAATCCGGGCAAGACCCGCGATGAACTGGCTCGCGAACTTTGCGAGAACACCGGATCGAGCGAGGTGCTCTGGGTCAACGCCGACGTGGAGGGCGACGACACCGACGGCCATGTCGATTGCTTCGCCCGATTCGCCCCCGGGAATCGCCTCCTCGTGCTGGAACCCGACGAGTCCCAGCGGGAACGCTACGCCTCCCTGGCGCGGAACGCCGAACATCTGCGCGCGCAAGCCACCCGACGCGGCTGGGAATTCATCGGCCTGCCGATTCCCGCCCCGGTGGTGCTGGAAGGCGCCGTGATGCCGGCGACCTACGCGAACTTCTTCCTCGCCAACCGCGCGGTCATCGCCCCCACTTTCAACGATCCCCGCGACGCGGAAGCGGTGGAAAAAATCGCGTCCGCGTTTCCGGATCGTTCCGTCGTCACCCTGCCCGCCCGCGACCTTATCTGGGGTCAGGGCGGCTTTCACTGCCTCACCCAGCAGCTACCAGCCTAACACGTGGGCGAAGACGAGAGGCGCGACGATGGAGGCGTCGGACTCGATGATGAAGCTGGGGGTATCGACCCCGAGCTTGCCCCAGGTGATCTTCTCGTTGGGCACCGCGCCGGAGTAGGAACCGTAGCTGGTGGTCGAATCGCTGATCTGGCAGAAGTAGGCCCAGAGCGGCACGTCCTCCATCCCGAAATCCTGGTGCAGCATCGGCACCACGCAGATGGGAAAGTCGCCGGCGATGCCTCCCCCGATCTGGAAAAAGCCGATGCCACCGTCCTTGGAGGTCTTCACATACCAGTCGGCCAGCACCATCATGGTCTCGATCCCGGTGCGCACGGTGTGCACGTTCTTCACGCTCCCCTTCATGCAGTGGGAGGCGTAGATGTTTCCGGTGGTGCTGTCTTCCCAGCCGGGAACGAAGATCGGTAGTTCCTTCTCACAGGCGGCGATGAGCCAGCTGTCCTTCGGATCGATCTGGTAATGCTCCTCGAGTTTCCCCCCGCGGATCAGCCGGTAGAGGAACTCGTAGGGAAAATGACGTCGCCCTTCCGCATCGGCCGCCTGCCACTCTTCCAGGATGAGGTGCTCGATGCGCCGGAAAGCCTCCTCCTCCGGAATGCAGGTATCGGTGACACGGTTGAGATGTTCATCCAGGAGGGCCTGCTCCTGTTCCGGGGTCAGGTCGCGCCAGTTCGGGATGCGCCGATAGAAGTCGTGGGCGACGAGGTTGTAGATGTCCTCCTCGAGGTTGGCGCCCGTGCAGCAGATCCCGTGGATCTTGTCCTGCCGGATCATTTCCGCCACCGAGATACCGAGTTCCGCGGTGCTCATGGCCCCCGCCATGGTCAGCAGCATCTTTCCTCCCCCGTCGAGCACATCGCGATAGCCCTTCGCTGCGTCCACCAGGGTGGCGGCGTTGAAATGCCGGTAATGGTGCTCGATGAAGCGGGTGATCTCTCCGTTCATGGGATCTCAGGTTTCGTAGTAGGTGTAGCCGCTCATCCCCTCTCGGTAGGCCTGCAGCGCCTTCTTCCGCTGCGCGGGGGACATGCGTTCCTGCTCGATCGCCCGTTCGGCGAGTTCGCGGAACTGCTCGACCAGCTTTTTGGGGTCGTGTTCCACGTAGCCCAGCACATCCGATACCGAATCGCCTTCGACTTCGCGAGAAAGTCGCACCTTTCCGTTCTCCACCGTCACGCTGACGGCGTGGGTGTCGCCGAACAGGTTGTGCAGGTCGCTGAGTGTTTCCTGATAGGCACCGACCAGGAAAATCCCGACCAGGTAGGGCTCGCCGGGACGCGGTTCATGAATCGGGAGTGATTCCATGACCTCGTCGCCGGCGACGTAGCGCTTGATCATTCCGTCGCAGTCGCAGGTGACGTCGTGGATCACGCCCGTGCGCTCGGGCCGCTCGTTCAGGCGGTGGAGCGGCATCACCGGGAACGCCAGGTCGATGGCCCACGAGTCCGCCAACGACTGGAAGATGCTGAAGTTCACGTAGTACTGATCGGCCAGCAGGCTGGCGATGTCGCGCAACTCGTCCGGCAGGTAGCGCAGGTCGCGGCTCGCCTCGGCGATCTCGGTCATCGCCCGCCAGTAGCACTGCTCGCACGCCGCGCGTTCCCGCAGGCCGATGTCGCCCGCGAGGAAGAGCTCGTGCAGTTCTTCCCGGAACCGGCTCGCCTTGCCGAACGATTCCAACAGGTTGTCGTCGGTCACCGAATCCGCCACCTGGGACAACGCCAGCAGCGGTTCGGGAGCGTCGTCCTCCACCACGATGCTGTCGCGATTCTCGAAGCGGTTCACGTCGAGCGTCTGCATCGCCAGCATCGAGTAATGCGCCACCACCGCGCGCCCGCTCTCGGTGACGAGTGTCGGGTGCGGCACCTCACTTTCATCGAGGACCCACTTCACCGCATCGACCAGCGTGTGACAGTATTCGCCGATGGAATAGTTCGCGCTGGTGGAACGGGTCGAGCGTGACCCGTCGTAGTCCACCGCGAGACCACCGCCCATGTTGAGCAGCCCCATCGGCGCGCCCTCGGTCACCAGCCCGGCATAGATGCGGGCGGTTTCCTCGATGGCGCGTCGAATGATGGTCAGGTCGGGAATCTGGGATCCCTGATGACAATGCAACATGCGCAGCCAGGGAAGCCGCCCCCGCTCCCGCAACCTGGCGACCGTCTGCACCAGCTGAGCGAGGTTCAGTCCGAAGGGACTGCGTTCGCCGCCGGACTTGGACCACTTGCCGGCGCCCTCGGCGGACAACTTGACCCGCACCCCGATCATGGGTTCCACGCCCAACTCGGCCGCGCATTTCTCGATCGTGTCCAGCTCGTGCGGCATTTCCAGCACCAGCACGACCCGCAGCCCCATCATCTGTCCGTAGAGTGCCAGATTGATGAATTCCTCGTCCTTGTAGCCGTTGCAGACCAGCAACGCATCGGTGTCCTTCAGGTAGGCCAGCGCCGCCATCAGTTCCGGCTTGCTGCCGGCCTCGAAACCGTAGTGGAAACGTCGCCCGTAGGCCGCGACCTCCTCCACCACCTGCTGCTGCTGGTTGACCTTGATCGGGAAGACGCCGCGATACTTGCCGCGATACTCCAGGTCACTGATCGCCTTGGCGAATCCGTGATTCAATTCCTCGATCCGCCGTTCCAGGATCTGCGGAAACCGGAGCAGCAACGGCGCGTGCACCCCGCGATCACCGAGGTCATCGATGAGATGGGGAATGCTCACCGGGCTGGGAGCTCCGGTGGTCGAGTCGTCCAGGTTCACCACCAGTTCCCCGCGCCGGGAAATGGAAAAGTAGCCCCCGCCCCAGTGGTGCACGCCGTAGGTGTCGGCCGCATCCTCGATCGACCAGGAAGAGGCTTCCTCCGTGGCGTCGGAATCCGGAGGGGATTTATCGGTTTGGGAGGAGGCCGAGGAAGGAGCGGAATAGCTCTGGCGACTCATGAAGATCTTGGATAGGTGGTTTCCTGGAGGGATTGCCGTCTGACAGTGGGACGGAGTTCCAACACACACACGTTGGTGATCTTGCGCAAGGTCAATCTCTAGCGGATGCTGCAAAGTGATCGATATTCACGCAGCTCATACCACGGTTGCGATTTGTTGGTGCTGAACCACATTCCCCCATCGTTATGAAGAAATTGAAATCCCCTCTCGCCCTGCTCCTCACCGGAACCGCCGCGTTCCTGTTCGTCGCCTGCGACTCCACTTCGGAAACCGCCCCCCCGCCTTCGCCGGAAGCCCCGGAGACAGCCGAGCCGGCCACAACGGAAGCCGCCGAAACGGCCACCAAGATCGATCATGTCGATGCCAAGGGAGCCGCGGAATTGCTGGCGTCGGAGTCAAAACCCGTCGTGCTCGATGTCCGCACCCCCGAAGAATTCGGCGAAGGTCATATCGAGGGCGCGACCATGATCGACTTCAAGGCGCCCGATTTTGAGAGCAAGATCTCGGAACTGGACCGGGACCAGACCTACCTCGTCCACTGCCGGAGCGGAAGCCGCAGCACCAACTCGCTCGCGACTTTCGAGAAGCTGGGCTTCAAGCACATCATCCACCTCGACGGCGGATTCAACGCCTGGCAGGAAGCCGGTGAGCCGGTGGCCAAGTGACACCACCAGGATTCGTGATTCTCGCCGATGGAAGGGGCCTCACTTCGAGGCCCCTTTTACGTGGAGGAAATTCGCGAGCAGCTTCTTTCCCTCTCCCGTGAGGATCGATTCGGGGTGAAACTGCACCCCGTAGATCGGCAGTTCCCGGTGGCGCAGCCCCATGATTTCTCCCTCGTCGGTTTCCGCCGTGATCTCCAGGCAATCGGGAAGCGTCTCCCGCTTCACGATGAGCGAATGGTAGCGGGTCGCTTCGAACGGGTTCGCCAGTCCCCGGAACAACCCGTCATCATGGTGCTTCACCGGAGACGTCTTTCCATGCATGAGTCGCTCGGCGCGCACCACGTCCCCACCGAAAACGTGCCCGATGCACTGATGCCCCAGGCACACTCCCAGCAACGGCGTCGATTCTCCGAAAGCGCGAATCACCTCGTTGCTGATTCCCGCCTCGTTCGGCGTGCAGGGGCCCGGCGAGATGCAGATCAGTTCCGGCGCCAGGTCACGAATCTCATCGACCGTGATCTGGTCGTTGCGGAAAATCTTCATGTCCGCCCCCAACTCGCCGAAGTACTGGACGAGGTTGTAGGTGAAGGAGTCGTAGTTGTCGATGACCAGGAGCATGGCGGGATCCGAATCGTCCGGGAGGCTCGCAATTAACCACGGAATGGACGGAAAACACGGATTTTGCTTTCATCGAGCCCACTTCGCTTCCCCTTGTTTCCCATGTCCGCTTCTCGACCGAACATTCTCTGGCTCTGCACCGACCAGCAACGTTTCGACACCATCCGCGCACTGGGCACCGAGGGCATCGACACGCCCCACCTCGACCAACTCTGCGCCGACGGCGTCGCCTTCACCCGCGCCTACTGCCAGAGCCCGGTCTGCACGCCCAGCCGCGCCAGCTTCCTCACCGGACGCTATCCTCGAACCACGCGCTGCCGACAGAACGGCCAACAGATTCCCGAGGACGAACAGCTCCTGCCGAGACTCTTTGCCGACGCGGGCTACCGATGTGGACTCGCGGGCAAGCTCCACCTCGCCTCCTGTTCCGACGGGAAAATCGAGGCTCGGATCGACGACGGCTACCGCGACTTCTGGTGGTCGCACCATCCCCAGCCCGACTGGGGCAACGCGAACGCCTACACCGCCTGGCTGAGCGAGAAAGGGCTGAAGTGGGAGGAACTCTACGAGCAGCCCCCTTCCGGCAGCGCCTACTGGAAGAACGGCATTCCGGCCGAGCATCACCAGACGACCTGGTGTGCCGAGATGGCGGTGAAATTCATCCACGAGAACGCCCGCGTTCCCTGGTTCTTCAGCTTCAACTGCTTCGCCCCGCACCATCCCTTCGATCCGCCCGCCGAATATCGCGAGCGTTACGATCCCGACGCCATGCCGCTGCCGAAATTTCGGCCCGGGGAACTCGACGCCAAGCCACACTTTCAGCGACTCGACGCCGAGTGGGCCCACAACACGCCCGGCGAGTTTCATTCCGGCGCCATGACCGACCGGGACCGTCGCGAGACCGTGGCCGCCTACCGGGCGATGTGCGAACACATCGACCACGAAGTCGGTCGCATCCTCGACGCGCTCGACGAGACCGGCCAGCGGGACAACACCCTGGTCATCTTCATGTCCGATCACGGTGAGATGCTGGGCGACCACGGTCTCTGGTTCAAGGGACCGCACTTCTACGAGGAAGCCATCCGGGTGCCGCTCGTCGTGCGTTGGCCCGGTCACTTCCCCGCCGGCCATCGCGTCGATGGACTCGTCGAACTCATCGACCTGGCCCCCACCCTGCTCGAAGCCGCCGGGATCACGCCACCACCCGATCGACTCCAGGGCCAATCGCTCCTTTCCCAACTCACCGGCCAGGCCGATCCCTCCCGGCATCGGGACTCGGTATTCTGCGAATACTACAACAGCTGGACCCACGCCGACGCCTACGCCACCATGCTGCGCACCGAGACCGAAAAGATCGTGATCTACCACGGAACCGGCGAGGGCGAACTCTACGACCTCGTGGCCGATCCCGACGAGTTCAACAACCTCTGGTCCGATCCTTCCGAAGCGCAGCGCCGGGCCCGGCTCGTGGAACGCTGCTTCGACGCCAGTGTCTTCACCATGGATCCCGGCCCATCCCGGCTGGGGCCTTTCTGAAGGCCCTCCAACTCAATATCGAACCGACTCCGGCATCTCGAACACGTGCTTGAGGTGCTCGATGGCGGGCGGTTTGCCCTCCTCCAGCACCACCTCGACCACGTCGAAGCGGAAGATGACATCGGGATGGTTCAGCTCCCGCAGCCAGGCCAGCGCACCCCGGGTGATCAATCTCTGCTTCGCCCGATCGACCGCGCGAACCGGTCGCCCGAAATCCGTCGAGCGACGCGTCTTCACCTCGATGAAGACCAGCATCTCCCCGTCGCGGCAGACGATGTCCACCTCCCCACCCTGGGGCGCGCGGAAATTCCGATAGAGAGGTTTCAATCCCTCGCGTCGAAGAAACTTCACCGCCAGTCGTTCCCCCAACTCGCCGACATAGCGACTCCACTCCCCGTCTTCCGAGTCGGCCCGCTTTTCATCCAGCGATACCGGTCGCTCCAGGGAACGATCGATATGTCGATAGTAGAACCGTGCCAGCCGCATCCGCTCACCCTACCGAATCGGCCCGAGACGCAAAGGAAGAACCGGTGCGAAATCCTCCATCCGACCCGCGATTTTCACCGAGCCGCCTCGCGGCCTTCCCGGAAGTTCACGAAAAAACCGGCTCCCGAAGCTGCCAGGGCAGGCGTCGGGTAGGCCGGTGTTTTCGTGTTTCGAACGGATTTCGCGCGGGGTGGCAGGATCGCGAAAGCCGATGGGATTGAGGAGACAGGCGGCGCCGAGGTCGGTCGAATATCCTGGCGGACACCCTTCCCCTCCTCGGTGTTTCCCGGTTTCCTCCGGGAAAACCGTTCACGGCTCAGTTGCGCCCGTGAATCGGATGATCGGCGGAGGCCCCGGAATCAGGCCCGAGACTGAGCAACAACTGCGTCAGGCTTGGGTGATACTGGACGATCTCTTCCGCCAGCTTGCGCAGCTCCGCGTCGAAAGCGGCGCGGACTTCGGCATCGGACTCGTAGGCCTCGACAGGTTCGTCGGCCGCGTTGGCGAGAACGCGAAGATTTCCCTGATCGCCGTCGTCGTTTGGATTATGGTAAGGCATAGTGCTTTTGGGGCTAATGGTTACTTCTCGGTGTTTTTGTTTCTCAATCGGGGACTTGTCCCTTCTCCATCAATTCACGAATGCGCTCCTTGAGAAGCGCATGCGCGGTGTCCGCCGCGTTCTTCCCGTACAAGCCCGACGAGGTCAGCCGCTCCAGGATTTCCTTCACCTGGGGCGTCGTCGAGATCGTTACCTGAACTGTGTCCAGAGTGTTTTTGGGCCGCGCCATCTACCGTTTTAATGGATAATAATGGCATTCTTATCCGATAATTATCCGTTGAGTCAAGAGTTTTGGCTCCCCAAAATGCTGTTTTGTCCAAAAAACGCGGCGCATTGGCGTCGTCGGGCGCAGTTGACGCTTTCGGGTGCTCATGCGAGAGAATGAGGGACTTCTTCGAACAACGACTCCTGAATCCCCGAATCCCCTGATTACCATGGCCTTTACCGACACGTTCCCGGTTCGCCGCCCGTTCGGCCTCGTCTCCTGTTTCCTCTTCTGCACCGCCCTCGCGCTGTCCTTCAGTTCCTGTCAGGAAAAGACGCCCGGCAGCGTCCCAGAAAAACCCGCCTCCACGGAATCCAACGCCCCCGCAACTACTGTGAATCCGGAAAACGCCGAAACCGCCTCCAAGCCCCAGGGAACCGAGAACGCCGAAAAATCGGGCACGAAAACAGAAGTAGCCACCTTCGGAGGCGGCTGTTTCTGGTGCACCGAAGCCGTCATGGAGCGGCTCGTCGGGGTGACGGACGTGAAATCGGGCTACATGGGCGGCCACGTCGAGAATCCCACCTACGAGCAGGTGTGCCAGAAGGACACGGGCCACATCGAGGTCATCCAGGTCACCTACGATCCCTCACAGATCACCTTCGACGACTTGCTGGATGTTTTCTGGCAGGCCCACGATCCCACCACCAAGGACCAGCAGGGCGCCGACAAGGGACCGCAGTATCGCTCGGTCATCTTTACCCATTCCGCCGAGCAGAAGGAAAAGGCGCAGAAGTCGATGAAAGCCCTCGACAAGTCCGGCAAATATCCGAAGCCGGCTGTCACCGAGATTCGCGATGCCATGACCTTCTGGGAGGCGGAGGATTACCACCAGGACTTCTACAAGAACAATCCGAACTACGGCTATTGCCGGGTGGTCATTTCGCCGAAGCTGAAGAAACTGAACCTGGAGTGAGGTCGGAACAGGGCCGGTCTCCCGTTCCGACCGGGAGATCACACCCGTCCCCAGGCCCATTCGCGAATCTCCTCGGCACGACGGCTCCAATCCAGTTCCCGGGCTCTTCTCCCGGCGGCGAGCGATAGGGCGGCGAATCTTTCGCGGTCATCGAAGAGATCGCCGATGGCCTTGCGAATCGCCTCCCCATCGTCGGGGGGCACGAAGTAGCCGGCTTCACCCAGAACCTCGCGGGTGCTGTCCAGATCCGAAGCGATCACCGGCAGGTGGTGGGCCATGGAGTCCAGCGCCTTGACCGGGCAGGTCAGGTGTCGATTGTAGAAGTTGTCCTGGATCGGAACGAGACCGGCCCCCGCCTGCTGCGACAAGTGCCGGTGGAGTTCGGCCGGCGGCATCATCGGCAGGATCTCGATCGGACTGCGATCCTCCAATTTCCGTTTCCGGCTCAACTGGGCCACGCGGTGGGAATCACCTCCGATGATCTGGAGCCGGATGCGGCGCTCGGCCAGCCACTTCTCGTGCTTCAGCAACTGCGGCACCCCCTTCTCGCGGTGAAGATGGCCGATGTAGACGATGGTCCGCGCAATACCTTGGGCGATTCCGGCGCGGGAAACTCCAGGCATCCCAGCGGGCGAGTCAGCACCTCGAGTCCCGGCAGGGCCTCCCGATAGAGCGACGCCTGCGCCCCGGTGATGGCCAGCACCCCGGATAGCCGCGGCAGGGCCCAGCGCTCCGTCAACCGCTTGCGACGGTCATTGAAATCGATCGTCTCTCGCGGTCCGAGATCGGCGTGAAAATCATGCGCCTCGTAGATCGTACGCAGTCGATCGGGCCAACGTCGCTGGAGACGGGCGAGGTAGGGAGTGAGCCCGAGTTCCCGAGTCAACAACATCACCCGCTCCCCGTCCACCAGGGACTGGCGAACAAAGGTCATCGCCTCGCGATAGACCCGCCGCCCGAAATTCTCCGCCAACCGCGAACCGCGCGGAATGCGACGAATCGTCAGGGTTTCGAAGGGCTCGACACCGTAGAAACCCACCAAGTCCTGCGCGGTGTCCGACTCGGCCCCGGCCGAGCAGAAGAAATCCACCGATTGCCCGGCGGAAGCGAAGGACCGGGCATTGAGCAGCCCGATGTAGACGATCGGCCCCGGCTTGCGCCACTCGCTCCGATTCACCCAGACGACCCTCATCGCGGGAAACGTCCGGGGAAAGATCCAACCGGGGGAGCCTGCCATCCGGACGACTGCGCCCGGAAAGGAAGCTCTCCGAGATTACCTGTCGGCATCCTTGACCTGGACCGCCTGCTTGCCGACCCGATCACGAAGATAATGCAGTTTCGCGCGGCGAACCTTGCCTCGCTTGACCACCTTGATCTCGGCGATCTTCGGCGAATGAACCTGGAACACGCGCTCCACTCCCTCGCCATTGGAGATTTTCCGCACCGTGAAGGCCTCGTTGATCTTGGTGCCGCGACGAGCGATGACGATGCCCTTGAAGACCTGGATACGCTCCTTGCCGCCTTCCACCACCCTGGAATGCACATCGACGGTGTCGCCCGGGCGAAACTCGGGGACGTCGTCCTTCATCTGCTCACGTTCGATTTTGTCGATCACATTCATGGCCGGTGGAAAGGTAGGAAGGGAAAAGTGGATACGAAAAATACCCCGCCAGCGAGCGGGGTCGAAATAAATAACCGCGAACGCCCCGAACGCAAAGTTTTTCGAAACATTTTTGTTGCGCCGATTCCAGCCCAAGGCATAGTTTGCCGCTCGCCGCCGGAGGGGTTCTTTCCCCGGTTCCGGCACAGCGACCAGAGTCGTTGGAGTGGTAGTTCAGTTGGTTAGAACGCCGGCCTGTCACGCCGGAGGTCGCGGGTTCGAGTCCCGTCCACTCCGCCACTCGGTCCCCTCTTCGCACAAGGGGGTCTACACCAAAGATTTGGGGGAAGGACCTTTCCGAGTTGCCAGAAGCCCCGCGAAACGTAGCGTGAGCGCCATGAAGTTGACTCAACGAATCGCCAGCGGCGATCCCATCAAGGTGGCGGTGGTAGGCATGGGCTACGTGGGCCTGCCCGTCGCCCTCGGGCTGGCGGAATCGGGCTCGATATCGATCCCGCCAAGGTCGAACTACTGCAGAAAGGCGAGAGTTACATCCGCCATCTCCCCTCTTCCCAGATTCGGACTGCGGTGGAATCAGGCCACCTGCATTCCAGCACCGATTTCTCCCTCGCCGCGGATTGCAGCGCCATCGTCATCTGCGTCCCCACTCCCCTGACCCGACACCGCGAACCCGATCTCAGCTACATCATCGATACGGTTGAATCGCTGCTCCCCCACCTTGCCCCCGGACAGACCATCAGTCTGGAGAGCACCACTTATCCAGGCACCACCGAGGAAGTCGTCAGGCCTCGAGTCGAGTCGCTGGGATTCACCATCGGGGAGGACTTTTTTCTCGTCTATTCCCCCGAACGGGAAGATCCCGGGAACCGTGACCTCGCCCGCCGCGGCATTCCCAAGGTGGTCGTCGGCTGCACCCCCGCTTGCCTCGAGGAAGGATTGGCTCTCTACGGGCGAATCTGCGAGACCTGCGTTCCGGTGTCCTCCACCCAGGTGGCCGAATTCACCAAGCTGCTGGAAAACATTCATCGAGCCGTGAACATCGGCCTCGTCAACGACGATGAAACTGGTGGCCGATCGCATGGGCATCGACATCTGGGAAGTCATCGAAGCCGCCAAGACGAAACCATTCGGCTTCACTCCGTTCTACCCCGGCCCCGGGCTCGGGGGACACTGCATTCCCATCGATCCCTTCTACCTGACTTGGAAGGCTAAGGAATTCGACCTTCATACGCGCTTCATCGAACTGGCCGGGGAGATCAACACCGCCATGCCCCGTTACGTCGTCCAGCGGGTCATGGAAGTCCTGAACCTTTCGGGCAAGGCGATGAGCGGGAGTCGCGTCCTGGTCCTCGGGTTCGCCTACAAACCGAATGTGGACGACCTCCGCGAGTCGCCTTCCTTCCATATCATGGATCTGCTCATGGCCTACGGCTGCGAGGTTTCCTACCACGATCCCCACATTCCCGTCATTCCTTCCACCCGCGAACATGCCCACTGGGCCGGTGTCGAAAGCCTTGCCTGGGAGGAAGCCTCGTTCACCGCGCAGGACTGTGTTGTCATCTCCACCGCCCATGAGGCCTATCGGCTCGATGAACTGATCGCCTGGGCATCCGTCATCATCGACACCCGCAACGCCCTGTCCGGGGTGGAAACCCGTCCCGGACAGGTGACCAAGGCCTGACCCGGGCCGCCGGGTTCACAACTCAGTTTCCGCCCACGTTTCGGGCGCGCTCGAACTGGTGTTTCACCCAGGTAAAGCCCTTGTCGATCACCCACTCGCCGAGGCGATAGCGCTGCCCTCCGGTAAGCTTGGCGTAGCCCCACTCCCCCTCTTTCAAGGGCGATCCCGAAAGGACTCTTGTCTCCGGTAGCCTGGCATGGGCCACGAGGCGCGGGCGCACCAGTTCCTGGCCGGCAAGCGCCTCGTCTTCGGGATCGGTCCCCGCAGCCACGCGGCTTCCATCACCTCCAGGGAACCGTTCCCGGGCCAGGCCTCGTTCGCGTTCGCTCTGCATGGTCGCCCGCTGGCGGAGCGCCAACGGCCCCCCGGAAACCGCTCCCAGGGCGAGGTGGGGCAGTGAAGTGGTCGCCCGGGTTTCTTCCCGCTCGATGGTGGCATCGACGCGGTCGCGATTCCCCTTCAGCTTCAGGGTGATTCCATCGTCCCTCCGGCGGCGAAATGAGGCGATATCGTCCTCGGCCACCGTGAGCATCAGTTCCGGTTGTTCTTCCGGCACCACCGTGACCACGATCTCTCCGGCCTGCAGAAAACGTCCCGGCAGTGTGTCGATTCGATCTCCGTGCACCACTCCCGAACGCGGAGCCCGAATCTCGAGGGTGTCCACCAACTCCTTGGTCGATTCGTAGCGCTTCCGGAGTCCCTTCAGGTTTTCCAGCTCCGACTGGTGGGAGGCAATGTGCCCCTCCTCCAACCAGAGCCGCGCCTGGATCTCGGATCTCCGAATGTCGAGCGCCAGTTGCTCGAGTTCCGCCGTCTTCATCCGATTCTCCATCCGCACCAGCAACTGGCCCTCGTCGACGGTCTCGCCGTTGGCGCAAAGGACCTCGGACACGAATCCCGGGCACTCCACCCGCATGACGGCCTTTTCCGGGTAATGGATCACCGTCGCCATCTTCGGCGAGGGACTCACCGGAATGAGAATGAACGGGAGCAGGACCAGCAACGTAAAGGCGCCGATGCGCAGCGCCGCCACTCGCGGCTTGAGGCGCCCCCGAGAACTGCCGAGAAACATCACCAATCGTTTCAACGACGAATATATCGCGCCCACCAGGGCCGCGAACACGATCACGATTCCCGCCCCCTTGAATAGAGAGCTGGCCATCGACATGATCCCGACCCAGATGATGATCTTCCAGATCGAAGCCAGGAATCCGTAGGTCCCGATGATCCATTTCCGCTCCGCGATGGCCTGGGGAAGCACTTCGTCCTTCATGCCGAGGAGGTATTTCTTTCCAAACCACCCCATCATGCGCTGCCCCTTCATCGCCAGGTTCGGAATCTGGATCAGGTCACTGAGAATGTAATAGCCATCGAACCGCATCAGCGGGTTGGCGTTGAAGAGGACCGTCACCACCGAGGCCGCGAAGATCGCGTTGTAAGCCAAGGTATTGATGAAACCCGGCCCCGTTTCCACCCAGGCGAACACCGCGAGAGCGGCCACCAGCAACTCGATGTACATCCCGGCTCCCGCCACGCAGATGCGGGGCCAGCGGGTGGTCAGCCGCCAGGAGGCACTGGCATCGACGTAGGTCAGCGGAGAGATCAGCGCCAGCATCCGGAGCCCCCATTCGGGCACCGGCACCTTGAAACGCTTGGCCACGATTCCGTGCCCCAGCTCGTGAATCAGCTTCAACAGGCTGAAGGTCACGATGAGAAAGATCCAGTTCCCGGGCAGAATCGCCCCCCCGGCCGACTCGAGGAAGGCCCGCCAATGCACCGCCATCTGGTAACCGGCGGCGAGGATGACGCCCAACCAGACGAAGAAAAACCACGGACTCGCGATCCACCCCAACCAGCGCTCCGCCACCCGGAGGAACGGATCGGGATTTCCCAGGGGAATCTTCAGGAACAGGACCTCCTGGAGCACCTGCTTCGGACGCTTCTTCTCCTGCTCCACCGCATGCTGTCCGCGCCGGTCGTCCTGGTCCACGTTCTCGGACTCCAGGAGTTCGTGATCGATCGCCCATCGGAGAATACTCTGCGCCTGGCTCTCGCCCAGCGCGGCCTGACCGGACACCCGGGCGCTCTTGCCGAGCAATTCGCGAACCGTTCGGGTGCCGTCCAGGGATCGCAGGAAATGGTATTCCGGCAGGCCCACCTGGAAATACTTTCGCTTGGCGACGTCTTCGAGCACGTAGCTCGGCCGCCCACCGTGCTCCTGGAAGGTGAAGCGGACATCGCTTCGCAGCCGGGGGCGCCGCGAAGAGAACTCCGCCACGGCATGATCGGGCATGGTCTGCTCTCCTGCGCTCATCCGTTCAATTCACGCTCAGAGATGAAGCCTGACGAAATCCCACGGTTTGTGGAAAAGGATCCACCCGAGGGGACGGAGACCGCTGTGGATCTTCACTTTCCCCCGCATGCCGGGACGCAGGGCCGCTTCCCGGTTGTCGATCTCGGCCAGGCAGATGAATACGTTCTCCGATTCCTTGGTCTCGGAAACCGGGTAGACCTCGCGGATGACCGCCTCGAACTTGTCTCGGGCCCGGGATTCCAGCCGGAGAGTCAGGTCCATGCCCGTCTCCACCCAGTTGATGTCCGAATCCGCCACCGCGATCTCAAGATACATGGTGTCGATGGGGGCGATGTCGAAGAGTTTCTGCCCCATGGAAACGGGAACCCCCTTGGAACGCTCTAGGCTGCCGCTGAGGACGAAGCCGTCGATCGGCGACCGGATGTCGAGGTGCTCCTTCTGGTATTCCAGCAGATCGACCCTCACCGACGCCGCGTCCGCCTCCAACTGGGCCATCTGGGTTTCCGCCACGTCCCGACTGGTGGTCCGCGCGAGGTCCCGCTTCTTCACCGCCATCTCCCGTTCCGCCAGGGCCTGGGCGTAGCGCCAGCCCACCTCCTTGCCGTCGAGATTGGCCAGCAACTGGCCCTCGGTGACCTGGTCGCCCGGCTTTACGAACACTTCCTCGAGCACGGCGTCGAACGGCGATGCCACCTGACGCATCGTTTTCGGCTGCACCTCGCAGGGAGCGCTGACCCGGTGGGGAACCGGGATCACCAGGATCACGGCGACCACCGCCGCCACCGTCGCCACGGCAGCCCGCTTGAAACGGGTGGCATTCGACCAGAAGCGGTGGATCGCTCCGCGCAGGCCGGTGGGTTTTCCCTTTCGAATGAGGTCCAGCAGCGAGGCGGCATGGGGAGTCGCCGCCTCCATCAGGGCGAATTTCCGCAGGGTGAACGGTTCTCCGCCCTTGAAAAGGAACATCCAGGCTCCAACCTCGCGGCCTTCCGAATTGACCAGGGGAATAGTCACCGTCTGCTTGACCGCGAAAGCCTCCAGCAACTCCGTCTGGTCCGTCGCCGGCCAGATCCGTGCCTCCGCTTCATCGACCGAAGGCCAGGCGATGACCTTCTCCAAACCCATCGCTTCCCTCATGGTCGAGGCGATGAGTCGCGTGCCGTGGCTCCGGCCCTCCACCTTGGCGAAGCCGGACATGCCTTCCACCCGGAGACGCGTGCCGGTTCCCAGGCCGATGGCCACGCGCGAGCAGTTCACGAACTGCCGGATCTCCCGGGCCACGATCGATACCGCCTCGCTCAGGGTCGGGGCCATGCTCGCCCTCGAGAACAGATCGACCAGCAGCGTCGCCTGGAGGAAGCCCGATTCCAGGGACTCGGTCCGGGAAAGTTGGTCCCGCTCCGTGAACGCGCGGGTGATGAGATGCAGGATGGTGAAGATGGGACCGACGAAAGGCGCCTTGCCCGGCCCCAGCAGCAGAAGCAGCATCTGGGGATCGCCGCCCTCTTCGGGCTCGAAGGAAACCCCGAGCAGAATGTGGGTGGCGCCCTCGATCTTGAGCCCCGTCTGCAGGCTCTTTCCCTCCTTGAGGGCGCTTCCGACCAGCCCTCGAATTTCCGGGGCCGCGGAAAAGCCGGTCGAGACATTGGCCGCCGCCGCGACCACCGCCGCCTTCGGTTCCGACCCGACCATCGACTCCATCAGGACGGCTGCCCGCGCGCCGGTCTGCTCGCGCGCGAGTTCCACGACGCGCTGACGGAACGCCGCCTCGTCTTCGCGCGTCTCGAGCACGGCCGCAAACCGCTTGAGGGTCTCCTCGGGCGGCAGAGCCGTCTCCGCCGAGGCCGCGGGACCACCGGTTCGGCCTACCAACGACTGGGTGACATCATTCATCGATGAACAGGGCGGATACCAGGTTCCGCGGGGAAAATTTCCAGTGGGGTAAGAAACCCGCGGAAACCATCCAGCGCAACCGAGGATGTCGATACGTCACGGGTCGTCCTTCCACTCATTCCGTGTCCTTCAGGGCTCCGATACCGTCCGGGCTGCGCCGGAAACCGGCAGCAGCAATCGCGCGGGGGATCCCGCCCGGATCGTCCCCGCGGAATTGTCCACGACCAGACGCAGCCGAACCGTGTTGCTGGCGGAATCGATCACCGGCGAAATGTATTCGACCACCCCTTTCACCCGGCGACCCGCCGCTCCCTCGTCCGCGTCCTTCGAATCGAGTTTCAGTTCCATCTCGTACCCTTCCCGAATACGGCCGGCCCACTCGCCATCCAGGTGAGCCACGGCCTGCAGCTGGTCGATTCGGACCACCCTGATGAGGTATTCCTCGCGACTGCTCTCGATCGGTGAAACCGGTTCGGAGATGTCCTTGACGATCTCGACCACGATTCCGTCGATCGGACTCTTGAGAATGCGCCGCTCCAACTCGGCCCGGGCCTGGTCGGCCTGGAGTTGGAAAACCCGTTTCTGCTCCAAGGCCTCGGTCAGGCGCCCCTCGGCCGTCTTCATCGTGGCCAGGGCGCGCTGGACCTCGTATTCCGACGAAACGTCACGCGACTCCAGTTTCGCCAGCTTCTCGTAACGTTCCTTCTGCAACTGGTATTCGCTCTCCGCCGCATTGATGCCGCCCATGTTGTCCGCCTGCGCCATCGCCACCGCCAGGCGAGCCTCGATAGCTTCGGAGTCCAGCTTGAGAAGAGGCTGTCCCTTGATCACGTGGTCGCCCTCCTTGACCATGATCTCGCGAATCACCCCGCTCTCGGCGGGACTCATCTCCAGGCTCCGGTAGGGTTCCAGGTAGGTGGGAACCTCATCCCCGTAAGCCTGGCTCGATTCCTGGCCCGACGACCATGAAGCCGTGACAGCGAGGAACGCCAGGCAAAAGGTTCTGCCCGGAAGTGTTCTGCCACCGATCCTCAGGCGAGAGATTGTCGTGTCTGGTGTAGCCATTTGTCTCTTTCCGCAATTCGAAGTCTTTGATCGTAGCGAATCCGTTCCACCCGGTGTTGCAGTCGGTCGAAATGCTCGCTGAAATCGCCGCTTACCTCGCCCGATTCGTCGCCGGGCGCCTGGCGAATCTCCTCGCCCAGGGCGGGTTCATAGCGAACGATGAGGTGGTCGTCGGCACTGACGAAAGTCTGGGCGCTGCCGGGCTGTCCCTGCCGGGCCGCTCGACCGATCAGTTGCCGGTCGATACGCGCCGACTCGTTGCGCTCGACCACGATCACGTGCAGCCCGCCCGCCGCCTCGGACTGGGGCGTGAGGGAAATGTGGGTTCCGCGTCCGGCCATGTTCGTCGCGATCAGCACGCTGCCGGGCTGCCCCGCGGTGGCCACGATCTCGTTCTCCTCCTTGTCCTGCTTGGCGTTGAGAATGCGGTGCTTGATTCCCTCCGCCGCAAAGCGCTCGGCGAGACGCTCACTCACCTTGATGGTTCGAGTGCCGATGAGAATGGGCTGGCGGCGGGAATGTCGCTCGCGCACATCAGCGACCAGCGCATCGTCCAGGGCTTCCTCGGAACGAAAGATTCTCTCCGGCAGTACCTGCCGCTGCGAGGGCCGGTGCAAGGGGATCGGATCCACGCCGAGCTTGAAGAATTGCCAGAATTCCCCCGCGCTCTCGGAAGCGGTGCCGGTCAGCCCGCACATGCGCTCGTAGCGGGAAAAGTAGCGCTGCCGGGTGATGCTGGCGGCGTCGTGGTGCTCGGGCCGGATGGCCACGCCCTCCTTCGCCTCGATCGCCTGGTGCAGGCCTTCCCGCCAAGTACGCTCGGAGTGACGGCGGCCGGTGAATTCGTCGATGATGACCACCTTGCCTTCCTCGTCGATGACGTAGTGCACATCGCGCTGGAACATCAGCTTCGCCTTGAGGGCATTGAGCACGTAGTTCTGCCAGGGACGCCGCAACGCTTCCCAGGGAATCTCGGAAGGCTCGTGAATGGTGTCGAATCCCGCCTGGGTCAGCTCCACCTTGCGCGAATCCTCCTCGGTGCGGTAATGCGCGCCCTCCTCCAGCTGGTCCGCAAGCGCCTTGGCCAGCAGGAGCGCGGCTTCGTCGCGCTCGTCGAACTCCGCGGACTCCGAGATCAGCAGCGGCGAACTCGCCTCATCGATGAGCACGCTGTCGATCTCATCGACAATCGCGAAGGCCAAGGGGCGCTGCACGATGGGCGGTCCATCGGCCGGCTCGCGGTCGAGGATCGCCTGGCGCAGTTTTTCCCGCGGTCCCGGGTGGGGATGCCGCATCAGGACCAGTTGATCGCGCAGGTAGTCGAAGCCGAATTCATAGCCGGTCCCGTAGGTGATGTCCTGGCGGTAGGCGGACTTCTTTCCTTCGGGGTTCGACTGGTCCGGCAGATGGCCGATGCTGAACCCGAGGAACTCGTAGATCGGCTTGGCAAACTCGTAGTCACGCTCCGCCAGGTAGTTGTTCACCGTGGCCACGTGGACGCCGACCCCTTCGAGGGCGAAGACGAACGCGGGCAGGGAAATCGCGAGCGTCTTCCCTTCCCCGGTCGCCATTTCCGCCACCGATCCGCGGACCAGCGCCAGCCCGGCCAGGATCTGCTCGGGATAGTGATAAAGGCCGACGGTGCGACGTGACGCCTCCCGCACCATGGCGAACCCGATCTCCAGCAACTCTTCCCGGTGCAATTTGCCCGTCATCACCGATTCCTTCATCCGCTGGGCCGTATCCCGGATCTTGGCGTCGGTCATGCCGGCCACCTCGCGGGCTCGCGACTCGATCGCCTCGAGCCGTTTCGCGTCCGGCACCCGCTGGTAGGGCGACGGGCTGAACGCCGTAACCAAGCGATGCAGTTTCGCCTGGGCGAAACCGCGCTTCTCATATTGGGATTTCAGGGTGAGCGACATCAGCGTCCGTGAAAACGGTGACCTGACAGGGTGAAGTCGGGAAGCATACCCTGTTTCCTCGCGTTGCGCGAGAAACGACCTCGCCACCCAGCAGACTCCCGGCCCGGGCAGGGATCACTTGGCCCCCTGCCCCACCCCCGAAGAGACGGGCACCGCCGGCACCGCTTGCAGGGTTTCCATGCGCTTGTGGACAGGTGACGGGGAGCGCTCGATACGCACGTCCTGGTAGCGGAGGAAGGTTCCCTTGGCCTGCTCCAGGGCGGCGAAGGCGATGTTGTAGGTGACCACGCTGACGAGGAACTGTTCCTCCGCGAGCTGATTGCGCTCGAGGGCATCCATGATGTTCTGCAGGCGGTAGGCCACCGTCTGGCCGGCGTCGGCATCGATGTCGAGACGTTCCTTGAGTCCGCGGACTTCCTCGCGGGTGGAGAGCACCTGCTGGAGATTGCCCTGCAGGTCGCGGTAGGTGGTCATCAGTTCGCGATAGGTCACCACCGATTCCAGGAGGATGTTGTCCATGGTGGAACGGACGACATCGGCCTGGCGCAGCATCTCGTACTGCAACCGCTCGTGGCGAGCCTCGGCGAAGTTCCGCTCCCAGGGTTGGCTGAACTGGAAACCCACCAACCAACTGGCACTCTGCGACAGCATGTCGTCGTAGGCGCCCGCTACCCGGCGGTTGGCGTCGAGCCCGGCGAGGCTGCTCTCGGCGAGGAGATCCAGCTGGGGAAGCATCTCGTGCTTGCCCGCCTGCTTGCGAATGGCCGCGATGCGCAACTGACCGAAGCTGGCCGCGATCTCCGCGCGGTTGTCGACCGCTTCCATGGCGGTCGCGTGCACAGTTTCCTTCGGCGGATCGAGAAGCGGCGCGGTGATGGGAACGAACTCGCCCTCGCCCCCGATCGGAAACTCGGGATCATTGACCAGCGAACGAAGCCTTTCCTCCGCGTTGCGAATCGCGAGTTCGGCCCGGTTCAGGGAAGTGCGGCGACGGGAAAGGTCGGATCGGGCGCGCAGCAGCTCACTCGCCGTGGCTTCGTCCGACCTCGCCTCCAGCGTGTCCACGATCTCCTCGGTCTGTCCGACCAGCGATTTGCGAAGCAGGTAGGCGGCCCGGGCGAAGTAGACGCCCCAGTAGGCCTGGTTCACCTCGAGCAGGTGATTCTCCAACTGCTGGACGTATTCCGCGGCAGCCACGCCGGAGTCGATCTTGGCGACCTTGAGGCGGGCCTTGTTGTAATGATAACCGGCCCCCTTCAACAAGGGTTGAGCCACCGACAGCACGATGGTGGAGCTGGTCTGCGGATTCGGATCAACGAACTCGGAGTTGTTCCGCAGCGTCAGGAAACGATTCGAGAGCGTCAACTGGCCACCGGTCGCGAAACGACGGCGGAAACCGGCATCGCCTTCACCCCGGTCTTCCAGGAATCGACCGATCTCCCCGGTATCCAGCACGGAACTGGTCGGATCGTCGGTGTGCCCGTAGTTGCCGTTGACGAACGCCTCGAGGTCAAAGGCGCCTTCCGATTCCTGGATCGCCGTCTCGCGAATCAACGGATCGTAGCCGAAGACGCGGACCCGATTGGAATTGATAAGGGCGCGGGCGTAGACCTCTTCCAGTCGCACCGCGAGCGGTTCCTCCCCCACCCAGTAGCCGCGACGAACGCGATCCATCCAGACGGTATCGAAATCCTTGGGCACCGGCGGCAGTTCCTTCATCTCCGCGGCCGACAGGTCCGAAGCCGTGATTCGGCTCACCCGGTCCACGTACTCCGCGTAGATCTCATCGACCATTTCCTGGGCCTCGTCCTCCGCCTTGGACACGCGCGTCTTCGGCGCCTCCGGCTTGGGAAAGGTTTCCAGCGTGGGCTGATTCGCCGCCGCGGCAGCCGCGGCGGCGGCGCGCTCCTCCTTCGATGGTTTGCGGCTGAAAAGCCGGCCGAGCAGTCCCTTCTTCCGGTTGTCCGTCGGGGTCGGCGCCGCCGTGGCCACATCGGAAAGCGGAACCGCGGAACCGATCGCGGCGATCTCGGTCTCCCGGGCCTGCGCCGGAGTCGCCGAAGCGTGGGCGGCGTGCGCGCCTTCGTCGGAGGCGCTGCTTTCGGCGAGAGTCTGTTCCGCCACCCGGGCCCCGATCGGCATCCGCTCACCGGCGGGACGGGCATAGGCAAAGGGCCGAGGCTGATCCGCGACATCCTCGATCTCCGCCACGGGCCGGAATTCGGGAGCCGTCGAATGCGGAGAAAGATCGGAAGCGCTTTCTCCGCGGGAATCCTCGGGATCGCTCGCAGCGGCCGGTTCCCGCTCCTCCCGAAAACCCGACCGAAGGTTCTCGATCCGACGAACAAGGTCTTCCGTGGTCCTGACGCTGCCTTCGGAAATGTTGCCGCCGTCGGCGGAGACCGGTCCCGTGGCTACCGCGGCCAGGGAATCCACCGCGCTCTTCGCCCGGGGAGGATTCGAAATCGGGAGACTGAAACGACTGTCCAATTCGCCGGTGCGAACCTCCGCCAGGGGAAAAGTCTCCACCACTTCCCCGGAAGTGACATCGAGCGCCACGGGCTCCGCGTCGGAACGATTGGCGAGCAGCACGCTGGAAACTGCGGATGGGCCGGTCGAAGAAAGCGTCTCCCTGCGAAGTTTTTCCAAGCGCCCCGGGTCGGAAGAGGTGAGCGTGTCGGTGGAGGGCGACGCGGGCACGAAAGGACCGGACGGCTCCTCGGCGGTCGCGGAATCCTCTTCCCCTCGCGACACCCCGAACAGGGCAACGCAAGTCGCCACGACCGGCAACAAATGCCAAGCTTTCAGTGATATCCTCCGATATTGAAACATATTCCCCTGCTTTGTTTCGGCCGCGTTTTCGCAAAATGCGTTTCCCCACGGATGAAGACGGCCTCCGAAAACCGGAAACGTGCGCCCTCGCTAACCCCCATGCAAGCCGTTTCTGGTTTAATCCCTATCAGTTCTGCGAAAAACTGGAAGCCCTACCATCGTCTGCGCGAATTTCGGAATTCCTGATATTTAAGAAAACTGTATAATGACAAGCGCCTGTATTTCGGCCAACTTCGGCTGTCTCGGGCTCCCGCGCGGAAGTGCTTATGCTGGTTGATCGCCATTTCCTGTTCTCGGTTTCGCTCGCGCGTCTCGCATCGATCGGTGCGGGAGCGGTCCTGTGCGTGACGGGATGCTCTTCGTCCTCCGGCTTTTTCCAAGTGAAGAATCCGTTTCAGGACGAGACCCAGGCGGTTTCCACCTGGATGGAAAAGAGAAAACTGCCCCCGGAGGAACGCGAGCAACCAGAGGACCGGAACTGGTTCGGCCCCGACGCGGAAGAAGAACAAGCGCCATCGCCCTATTTCGGCAGGGGCGAGTTCGCAACTCGCGCACTCGACGCCGAGCCGTCCGGCGGCAAGCCGAACCGGAGCGAGCGCCCCTCTCGCCAGGAGTCCGCGCCCGCCACCCCGGAACCCGGTCCGGCTCCCATGGTTTCGTCCCCGCCTCCGCCAACTCCGCCCGCCAACTCCGCCCCACCCGTACGCCCCGGCGAGGGCCGGCCCTGCTATCGTTGCAACGGCAAAGGTTATCGACTCGACGGCCTGCAGGCCGGTGCGGAATTCGTCACTTGCGACGCCTGCCAAGGCAGCGGAAGACGCTGATTTCTCGAACGAACCTCATCCCCCGTCCTCCTGGAACCGTGCCTCCCACCGCCTACCAAACCCTGACCGCCAGACTCCGAGAGAACCCCCGTCGCTGGCTCGTCACCGGCGGCGCCGGCTTCATCGGATCCCACCTCATCGAAACGCTGCTGGGCCTGGACCAGGAAGTCACCTGCCTCGACAACCTGGATACCGGCTACGAGAAGAATCTGGCCGCCGTTCGAGCCTCGGTCGCGCCGGAGCAGGCGGAGCGCCTGACCTTTCTCCACGGAGACCTCGCCGATTTCGCTACCTGCCTCGCGGCCTGCGAAGGTGTCGATCACATTCTCCACCAGGGCGCCCTCGGCTCGGTCCCCCGCTCCATCGACGACCCGGTCGGCTCCCATCGGGCCAACACCACCGGCACCCTGAACCTCTTCGCCGCCGCCCGGGAACGCGGGGTTCGGCGCGTGGTCTACGCCTCCTCCAGTTCGGTCTACGGCGACGAACCGGGCCTGCCCAAGATGGAAAGCCGGACCGGCAGACTCCTTTCCCCCTACGCCGCCACCAAGGCCATTGCCGAGACCTATGCGGAATCCTTCGCCAGTTGCTACGACATGGAATTCGCCGGGCTGCGCTACTTCAACGTCTTCGGTCCACGCCAGGATCCGGACGGTCCCTACGCCGCGGTCATTCCCATCTGGATCGCCTCCATGTTGCGCGGCGAGCCGGTCTACATCAACGGCGACGGCGAGACGTCCCGGGATTTCACCTACGTGGCCAACGTCGTCCAGGCCAACCTGCTCGCCGCCACCGCTCCCGAACTCACCGAGCCCGCCCGCGCCTTCAATGTGGCCATCGGCGGACGCACCACGCTCAACGAACTCTTCGGCGCCCTGCGCGACGCGCTCGCCCCGCTCCGTCCCGATCTCGAGATTCCCGATCCCGTCTACCGCGACTTTCGCCCCGGCGACATCCGGCATTCCCACGCCGACTTTTCGCGGGCCCGCGACGAACTCGGTTTCTCCCCGACCCACGATCTCGCCGCCGGCCTGGCCCTGGCCATGCCCTACTACCTGGGCGAGGTCGGTTGAGGTTCACGCGACTCGCGCCAACTCCCATGTCGTCGCCGTTGCGCATTCTCTGGGTCAAATCGGGCCCGCTGTTTCCGCTGAACACGGGGGGCCGCCGTCGCACCCACGCCATGCTCACGGAACTGACCCGCCTTCACAAGGTCACTTGGCTGGCCGGACTGCCGGAAGACTTCGTTCTCGATGCTCGCGAGGAACCGGATCCCTACGCGGACCAGAAACGTTGGATTCGGACCCGGGAACCCCGCAAAGGAAGCGCCCGCTTTTTTCTCGAGGTCGGCGCCAATCTCCTTTCGCGTTTTCCCTATGTGCTCGATCGCTACCGCAACGGGGAAATTTGCGCCCAACTCCAGAAATTCGACACCTCCGGCGAA
>JAUIGT010000012.1 GCA_030432615.1 Verrucomicrobiia bacterium | reverse complement strand
AGGCATGTCCATCGCGTCAGGTCTGCCAGATCGGCGCGTCGGATCAGTATCGGAGTCGCGATGCTTCGAGTGGTTGTGCATCGTCTCCCCTGAAGTTCATTCAAATGATCGCTGCGGTGCAGAGGGGGGCGTGAACTCCACTTAGCCGACTCAACCGGGAGGGAGTTTGAAGTTGGTAACACAGACTGGCTCGGTGCCCTATTCGCTGGAGGCACACAGTGCGGACGAGAGATCCTCCAACAGATCATCAAGGCTCTCGATACCCACCGAAAGCCTGATCAATCCGCCGGAGATTGACGCAGCTCTACGAGCTTCCTCTGGCATCCCACGGTGGCTCGAGCCGGCGGGTCGGGTGGCGAGGCTCTCCATGCCGCCGAGGCTTACGGCATGCACGATCAAGCGGAGCCGGTCGATGAAACGGATTGCAGCCTGCTCGCCACCCTTGAGCTCGAAGGACAGCAGGGAACCGGGATGTCGCATCTGGCGCTCCTTGATTCCACGTTGCCCGTCACTTCCCAAACCCGGGTAGTGGACCACTTGCACCTCCGGGCGTCCCGCGAGCCATGCCGCGATCGCTTCTCCGTTGAGGTTGTGTTGGCGCATCCGAAGCGCGAATGTCCGGAGTCCCCGCATGCCGAGCCAGGCGTCGATCGCGTTGACCGTGCCGCCGAGGTTCTTGTGGACAAGGCGGTCGTGGTCGGTGAGGGGCAGGCGCTTGACGACGGCGCCGCCGATCAGGTCGGAATGTCCGTTGAGATACTTCGAGGTCGAGTGGATGACCCAGTCGGCTTCCCATTCGAAGGGGCGTTGGTTGAATGGCGTCGCGACCGTGTTGTCCACGATCACAGGAGCCTTCGTCCTGCGGGCGTGGCGGACGGTTTCCGCGATATCGATCAGGCGCATCTGCGGATTGGACGGGGTCTCGATGAGAACCGCCCCCGCGTTCTGCAGGGCTTCGTGCCACCTGGCTGGATCGCGAGGGTTCACGGTGTTGACCGCGAGGCCGTAAGTTTCCGTGAGGAGGCGAAGCAGTTCGAAACTTCCACCGTAGATGCCGGGATGGGTGACCAGCGGCCCGGAGCGATTGGCCAGGGCAGCGGTCACGGCACAGAGCATGGCGGCGTTTCCCGAGCTCGTGACCAGGGCGTCGCTCCCGCCCTCCAGGTCGGCGATGCACTCGGCGAAACGGTCGACGGTGGGATTGCCGAATCGGGTGTAGGCAAAGCCTTGGGATACGCCGGAAAAGATCTCCTCTGCCTCGGCGGAGGTGCCGAGTCGAAAGAGGCTGCTTTGGGCGATGGGAACCTGAAAAGGACGATTGGCGGTTCCTTCGACATCGGAGCCGGCGTGGGCGCATCGGGTGTCGATCGCGAGGCGTGGATTTCTCATGGAGCTGATGGGGCGAAAAGAAGGAGGAGTTGCGATGCGTGGGAAGCTACCTTGCCGTGCCGGAACACGAAGCTAGTCTGGGAAGGCATGGTGGTCGGGAGCTACATCTACGGCAGGGGGCAGGAGTTGGAAGGGCTCCGCGTCGGGGTTGCCCGGCAGGTGCCCCGGGGTGTCCGGAAGGAGGACTACGTGCCTGGCGGGTATTTCGATGTCTGGCTCCCTGTCTTGGCTCCCAGTGCCGAGCTGGTGCGGGGCTACCAGCGAGGTGAGTATTCCACCGCGCAGTTCTTCCGTCGCTATCGCGGCGAAATGCGACAACCCGATGCTCGGCACGTCATCGCCTTGTTGGCCGCGACATCCATCCGGCTTCCGCTGCATCTCGGTTGTTTCTGTGACGATGAGTCGCGCTGCCACCGCTCCGTGCTGCGGGAGCTGGTGATCGAGGCGCTGGAAGAGCTGCCTCCGGCGCACGGCGAGTCGGGCGGTTGTGCGAGTCCGCCGTGCTCCATGCCGGATGTGGAGGAGTGATTGCAAAAGATCGCGCTCAGGCATCGGATGGCAAGACCGGGAGTTCGGGTTGGGACCGCTTCTTGCGACCGTAAACGGCCTCGAAGACGGGGCTGGTCATGAGGGTCGTGACGATGGCCATCATTACCAGGATCGAGAACAGGGATTCACCGATGATGCCCCGTTCGAGTCCGATGTTGATGATGATCAGTTCCATCAGACCGCGGGCGTTCATCAGGGTGCCGACGGCCAAGGCGGTGGCGTTGTCCTCGCCGTTGAGTCGCGCGGCGGCCCAGCAGGCGACCCCCTTGCCCACGACGGAGGCTACCAACACCGCCAGTCCGACCAGAATCAGGCTAGGAGAAACGAGAAGCCCGAGATGGGTATTGAGGCCGGAGAAGGTGAAGAACATCGGGAGCAGGAACACGACGCACATTGGCTGGAGCTTCCGTTTCAAGTCAGCGGCCAGAACACCGCGCGGCATGGCAATCCCAAGGATGAAGCCACCAAAGACGGCGTGAACGCCGATCGTGTCGGCATACCAGGCCGCCAGGCAAAACAAGGCCAGGATAGTCGCCAGGGCCGGTTGGGTGACCTCGCCCTCCTTCTCGGCCCGGCGCCCGAAATTGGCCAGCACCTTGCGACCGAGGGTGAGCACGACGAGCCCGTAGAGAATTGCTCCGCCGATGGCGACGATCTCGGCGCCGATACGAAGGTCGCCGATTTCCATGGGTTGGGATGCCCCGAATGTCGAGAGCACGACCGCCAGCAACGCCCAGGCGGCGGCGTCGTCGATCGCGCCGGCGGAAAGGGCGAGCGTTCCCAGTGAGGTGCCGGCGAGCCCGCGTTCGGAAATGATTCTCGCCAGCATGGGGAAGGCGGTGATGGCGATCGACGCGCCCATGAACAAGGCCCCCTCGAAATAGCGGAGGTTGGGCGAGAAGATCCCTGGCACATGACGCAGCCAGAGCACCAGCAGCGCGCCGAGGGCAAAAGGCACCGCCATTCCGGCGAGTGAAACGCTCACGGCGCTTCTGGCGCGGGCCCGGAAGTGGTCGGTCCTGAACTCCAGTCCGACGAGGAACATGTAGAGGCCCACGCCGAGCTGGGCACCAGCATAGAGGATACCACGGGATTCCCGGGTGAAGACGAGTTCGGTCGCTTGCGGCCAGATCCAACCGAGCAACGAGGGGCCTAGTAGCACGCCCGCGATCATTTCGCCGACCACCTGAGGCTGGCCGAGGCGCCGGGCGAGGGCTCCCACCCAGCGGCATGCCAGGAGGATCACGGCCATTTGAAGGAAAAACTGGGTGGCTTGTTCAGTCATGGTGGTTCAATGAGGAGAAGGTGGTGGTGTGGAGCCGGGCCGGGTCGGGAACGAGCAAGCACCTTCCCTTGACCATGACCACGCCTTGGGATTGGAGGCGGGCGAGGAGTCGGGACAGGGTTTCGGGCCGGGTGCCCAGTTCCTCGGCCAGCAGGGCCTTGGTGGTGTCCATGCGGATCTCTGAAGGAGCGCTATCGTCAAGGCATCGCGATCGCAGCCAGTGCAAGAGACGGGATTCGGCATCGCGGAGTTTGTAGCTTTCGATCGACTCGACCAGCTCGTGGAGATGACGACTGAGGGAGGACAGCATCCGGAGGGACAACTCGGGCTGTTGCCGCAGGTGGTCGAGGAAGGCCTCGCGGGGAATCAGGATCACCTCCGAGCTCTCGATCGCCCGGGTGTGGGCGGGGTAGCCGGGCAAGCCGGCGACTGCCGGTTCGGCGAACGACTGGCCGGGATGGACGAGGTGGATCAGTTGCTCCCGGCTGCCGTCGATGGTGCGGAACGCCTTGATCAGGCCCCTGCGCAGCACGAAGAAGCCGGCGACAGGGTCCCCTTCCCGGAACAGAATCTCGTCCTTCGTGAGGGTGAGGGGGCGGGCGTAGGAGGCGATCCGGGAAAGCTCGGATTCGGGTAGGCCGGCAAAGATCGGCGTCTGCGAGAGGCTTGCCGCCAAGCCCGCACGGCGGAGGGTGGAGACGCTTTTCATGGGAGAAACAGCCCCGTGACTTGACCGGGATTAAGAGTGCGGTGGTTCCGCCCTTGCTGACAGGCGGAGGGCTTCGATGGTCGGCGGCGATGAACGCCAACCCGCCTGCCCCGCTGAGTGAACGGACCATTTCGGTGGTGAAATCGACCGCGCCCGTGCTTGAGAAGCACGGGGAGGAACTGACCCGGCATTTCTACGAACGGATGTTCCGTGAGAACCCGGAAGTGAAACCGCTGTTCAACGCGTCGAACCAATCGGGAGGCACCCAGCAACGCGCGTTGGCGGGCGCCATCTGCGCGTTCGCGGCGAACGTCGACCAGTTGGAGGTGCTGGGGGCCGCGGTCGAGCGAATCGCCCAGAAGCACGCGGGGCTGGGAATTCTTCCCGAGCACTACCCGATCGTCGGCTCCAACTTGCTGGCCTCGATCCGCGAGGTTCTGGGGGACGGCGCGACCGACGAGGTGATCGACGCCTGGGCCGAGGCCTACCATTTTCTCGCCAGCATCCTGATCGGCCGGGAGTCCCACATCTACACGATCCAGGCTCGCGACGAGCACGGCTGGAACGGGTTCAGGCCGTTCCGGATCGCCGGCAAGGAGCGCGAAAGCGAGACGATCGTGTCGTTCCGCCTTCAGCCCGTCGATGGCGGCATGGTTCCCGGCTTCAAACCGGGCCAGTATCTTACGGTGCGGGTGCCGGACGGCGAGGGGAGCACGACGATGCGCAATTACAGCCTTTCGAGCGCCCCGTGTGCGGATCATTTCCGCATCAGCGTGAAAGCCGAGGAGGGTGGTACCGTTTCCAACCTGCTTCACGGTCTGGACGTGGGCGCCGAACTCGAGGTGGGACCGCCGTGCGGCGAATTCTTTCTCGATCTGACCGAGCACCACACGCGTCCGCTGGTGCTGCTTTCCGCCGGCGTGGGCGTCACGCCGATCCTGAGCATCCTGGAAAGCGTGCTGGCCGAGCAGCCAGAGCGCGAAGTGGTCTTCATCCACGGGGCGATCAATGGGCGGACCCATGCGTTCCGAAATCATGTCAAAGACCTCGGGAAGCGGCACAATCAACTGAAAGTGCATGTTCGCTATAGCGAGCCGACCGATGAGGACCGGAGCAGTCAACGGCACGACAGCGAGGGTTTCATTGATGCGGAACTGATCGAGTCGCTCGCGCCGCGGAAGGACTGCGACTACTACTTCTGCGGTCCGAAGCCGTTCATGGCGGCGATCTACCAGCAGCTCCTGGCCTGGGGGATTCCCGGTTCGCAGGTGCATTTCGAGTTCTTCGGGCCGCGTGAGGAGCTGGAGAGTCATGCCTGATGAAGCGGGGTTTCCGAGTCGAGTTCTTCGACCATGCGTTGCCGTCGGGCGCTGAGGATCTCCTTGCGGGAGATCAGGCCGACGAGCGTGGGTTGCGGGCCTCTCGACACCACGGGAAGACGTCCCACCCCGTGAATCAGCATCCGGTCGGCCGCGGTTGCCAATGATTCGTCGGGGTGGGCGGTGAACGGCCGAAGGTTCGCCAGATCACCCGCGCTCGCCCCTTCGTCGGCGCAAACCGCTTCAAGAAGATCCGCCCTGGAAACCACGCCGAGCAAGGTCCGATCCGCTGCTACCACCGGAAAGAGGCGAACCTGCTGAAGGGTGTCATCAAGGAGCCGGACGAGCGGAAGATCGGGCGGAATGGTGTGGGGATCACGGTTCATGACGGCTTCCACCGCGGTCGTGGCAAGCACGTCCGGCTCGTAGTCCTCGGGCACCCGCACACCCTGGCGGGCCATTTTTTCGGTCATGATCGATTCCTTCATCAGCAGCCGAGACACCAGCACCGCGAACGCACAACCGAGGAGCAGCGGGCCGAAGGTGGAGGTGGAATGGGTGGCCTCGAAGGCAAAGGCCACCGAGGCGAGAAAAGCGCGGGACATGCCGGCGAAGACGGCGGCCATGCCGATCAAAACGGCGATGCCGACGGGGAAGCGCTCGAATCCGGGAATGTTGGCCAGTGCATGGGCCAGCAAGGCAGCGGTGGCTCCGCCGACGGTCATGACCGGAGCCAGCGTGCCCCCGGCGGTGCCGCTGCCGAGGTAGAGTGACCAGGAAAGGAATTTCAGGATCGCCAAGGCTAGGATGGCCGGGACCACCATGTTGCCGTCCAGAAGATCGCGCAGGTTGAAATAGCCGGCGCCCAGGGTCCTCGGATCGATCCATCCGATCACGCCGACCAGGAATCCGCCGATGGCTGGCCACCACAGCCGCGGGAAGGGCAAGCGCTCATAGAGGTGTTCGATTCCGTGGAGCGCCACCGTCATGCCCGCGCCCAGGGCTCCGCAGACGATGCCGACAAGAATCGACCCGGCGGCGATGACCGGTCCCGGTGCTTCCGGTGCCGGCAAAGGCAGCATCGGAAACGGCTGGTCGAGCAGACCACGCACCGCCATCGCGGTTCCGGCTGCCATCGCGACAGGCAAAAGGCTGCGGGATCTGAATTCGAACAGCAACAACTCGACGGCCAGCAGCACTCCGGCGAACGGCGTGCCGAACACCGCCGTCATGCCGGCGGCGGCTCCGGCGGCGAGCAACACCTTGCGCTCCGCGTGACTGTGCGGAATCCATTGGCCTGCGAGGGAGCCGATCCCGCCGCCGGTGGCGATGATCGGCCCTTCCGCCCCGAACGGACCGCCGGTGCCGATGCATAGCGCCGTGGCCAGCGGCTTCAGAATCGCGACTCTCAGCGGGATCCGGCTCCGGTTCATTACCACGCCTTGCATCGCTTCCGGGATGCCGTGGCCGCGGATCTCCGGGCTGACGAATCGTGCGATCAGTCCGATGACGAGCCCGCCGGCGGCCGGAACCAGAATTGCCAGCCAACCGAAGCGCGCGAAGGTGGGCGGCATTTCATGCAGCGAAAACTCGCCGCGGAACGAGAGATTGGAGATCAGATGGATCAACTGGAGCAAACCGATTCCCGCCATGGCGACGGCCAGTCCCACCGGAATGGCCACGAGTGACAGTCGGAAGCGCTCCCATGCCGATGTTCTCATGCGTCCTCGTCGGCAAGGGATTGAAAGAGTGCGGCGATTTCCGGGCCGATCTGCCGCAGCTCCCGGCGATGCGCGCGGCTCAGGCGCTCCAGGATTTCCTCCGCGGAGCTGGTCAGCTCCAGGACGACCACACGCCGGTCTGCTTCGTCAGGGGTGCGGGTGATCCAACCGCCGGCCTCCAGTCGCTTGGCCAGCTCCGCCGCCGTGTTCGGCTTGAGGCAAAGCCGTTCGGCGAGTCGTCCCACGCTGGCGCGCGCCCCCTCGCTGCCCCGGATCACCAGCATCGCCTGATGCTGCCGGGGGGTCAGGCCTTCGCCCTTGGCGGCACCGGCGCTGAACTCGAGGAAACGGCGCAGCGCGTAGCGGAAGTTCGCCAGTCGAGCGTAGTCGCCGTCGGTGAGGTTCTTTCGAGATCCGGACATCCGGCGCTTGCGTTATGTCGCATTACGATATTATGCAAGCGGCTTGTCGCGCCGATGAGGTCCGCTCATCGATTTTCCATGCCATGAATGTCGAAGTCCACGGGTTCGCCCACAGTCCCTTTTGTATCGCCATCGAGACCGTCCTCGGATCGCTGGAAGTTCCGTTCGAACGGCGCGAAGTGTCCGTCGCCGACCGGAGCAGCGTGCTGCGTTTGACCGGAGGCACCTGCTACGAGGTTCCGGTGCTGGTGCACGGGGACAAGGTGGTCTTCGAGTCGGGTGCCGACAGTCAGGACATCGCGGGCTACATCGACGGGACCTTCGCCTCCGGGCGTCTGTTTCCGGATCGGCTGCGGGGTATCCAAGCCCTGGTGATCCGCTACCTCGAGCACGAGGTCGAAGCTGTCACCTTCCGGGCCTATGATCCGTTCTTCGTCGATTCGGTGGAGGATGTCGCCGAGAGGGGTATGATCGTGCGGCACAAAGAGCGGAAATTCGGTCGGGGTTGCGTGGAGAGGTGGAAGAAGGAACGCGAATCCATCCTTCTCGAGTCGGCCGATCTTCTGCGACCTCTGGAAGACATGGTTTCGGTGAATCCCTTCCTGTTAGGCAGTGAGCCGGTATTCGCCGATTTCCTGCTGGGAGGGATTCTCGGGAATTTTCTGTTCGGCGGTCACAACGGACTCCCCTCCGGTTTGCCGCGGCTGGAGGGACTTGTGCGCCGCTTGGAGAGTTTTCGTTTCAACGGGGAATGAGAAGGATTGCCGCGTTTCTGGGGATCGAACTCAACGTCGTATCAGGGAAAGAGAAGACCGTCGCGACTGCGGGTGGCGTGGTGTCGATCCTTCTCCTCTGTCTGATCACCGACGCCTGTCTCGGCTTGGGCAACGCCTCCGCCCTGGTGGCCTCGATGGGGGCGAGTGCGGTGTTGTTGTTCGCCGTGCCGCACGGTCAGTTGTCGCAACCGTGGCCGGTGGTCGGCGGCCACTGCCTGTCGGCACTGGTTGGCGTCGCCTGCGCCCGCTGGATCGGTCAGCCGGTGCTGGCGTCCGCAACCGCCGTCGGTTTGGCGATCGGCGTGATGCACCAGCTGAAGTGCATTCATCCGCCGGGTGGCGCGACCGCGCTGACCGCCGTGTTGGGTGGCGCCGCGGTCAGGGGACTGGGTTTCAAGTATGTGGTCTGTCCGGTGTTGGCCAACGCCGTGGTCATGGTGATCGTCGCGGTGGTCTTCAACGCTAGTTTCCGCTGGCGCCGCTATCCCGCCGCGTGGTCAACCAGTCCGGCTCGGGACCGCGACGGAAGGCCCGGTCATGACGATGTGGTGGCGGCTCTGAGGAGCGTGGATCTTTTCGTGGATGTGGCCGAGGAAGATTTGATTCGCCTGAGCGAGGCGATCCTCGCGCATGCCACTCGAGGATCCGATGGGAAGGTAGCGGTGGTGGACGAATTCGAGGTGCTGCGGGAGCCACGGTCGAAAAACGTCGCTTGATGGGGAACGGTGCGAGCGAAGTGTTCGAATCGTCGAAATGTGTCCTGTGGCACTCATTTCGGCAGGTTCAATTGCCGGGATCGAGGGCGGCTGGACCGACGCGCAGGGCGCCTGATTCAAGGATGCGGCACCGCAAGCCGCCACGGCCCTTCATGAGGTTCTCGGCGCCTGGCTTCCCGCATGCCCGATCCATCCAATAACAAGGCCGGCATTCCTCCGTACCTTCAAGGAGCACTCCATTGAGCCGAAAGCGGACTCCGATCAGCGCGTTGAGATCGATGCCGGAAAGCACCACGTTGCGCCGGAAGGCGGACGCCGGCAGATCCGGATTCCCGGCGTGGTCGCGGATGGCTCGCACGACGGCGAAATCGAACAGGGTGATCTGGCCCTTGTAGTGCTCCTTCCAATCGAAAAACCGATCGCCGGGAATGCCGCGGTGGGCCACCAACTCGATCGACTCCCGTTCCTCGATTGGATGTTCGCCGGGGGCTTGACCGTGATGGCCGAAGTAATTGTGGCCGGGCGAAAGATAGAGGTGATGGATGGTGGTCGGCACCTTGGATCGGGCGATGTGGATGGGGCCTGAAGGCACCGGCTTCCGAGTTCAGAACGTGTAGTTCAATTCGACGCTGAAACGGGTCGTGTCGAAGGGGGCGATGTTCGGCTGGGCGGCGATGCCGCTCGGGCCGTCCGAATCGTAGTAGGCGAACTTGGCGATCACGAGGAACTGTTCGCTGAACTTCTTGCTGAGCACCGCGTCGTATGCCCATCCGTAGTCGAAGTCGGAGTTGTTGTCGCCGAAGAGATGGAGCGCCTGGCTGAAGTTCAGTCCCCAGAAGGGCAGCGGGGCGGCATGGGAGAGATACAGGTCGGCGAGGCCCGGGTTGCGCGCCAGACCGATCCGGTTGGCGATGAAGGCGTCGGCGAAACCGTTGAAGGAGTGGACCGTGGCTAACGGCGTCACGAAGTCGGCGTCGAGGTATTCGCAGCCGAGGGTGAAGGTGTGGCTGCCGGCCTTGTAGGCGGCGTTGAAGTGGGAATACCAGGAGTCGTCGACCAGCGGCGGGGTGCTCGGGGCATCGGTCTGATAGGCGACTTCCCCGTAGAGAGTGACAGGGCCGACCGGGTAAGTGGCGATGGTGCCGAAGGTGTTGTTGCTGATGTAACCCGCGTTGGCGGCGGTTTCATCGAAGTCCATCAGGTAGGCGTAGCCGGTAAGCGACAAGTCGCCGAACCCCTTGTAGTTCGCGTTGAAGAGGTGGATGTCGCCGGCGAAGGAACGAAGCGCGCCGGTGGCGTCGGACCCGAAGATCCGGTTGGCGCGGTTGGCGTAGGCGTAGAACAGGGTGAGGTCCTCGACCGACGAATGGGTGATACTAAGGGCGTCGTAGGTCTGTTCGTTCTGGCGCCAGCCGACGTTCCCAACGAAGGCGGCGTTGTCGAGGATGATGCGCTGGCGACCACCCCGGACCACGGTGTCGTAGCCTCGATACTGAAGATAAGCCTGATTGAGTTCGTTGGTTTCCGGATCGAGGATCTGAGTGCGCGGGAAGAACGGATTCGGCTGGGTGGTCTGCGTCGCGAAGGGGGTCGGTGCCGAGTCGTAGGCATCTCCGATGGCCTGGGTGAACTCGCCCTCGACCAACGCGCTGAGGCCGTTCCAGTCGGCGGTGACCAGCCCGACCCGCTCCCGGGTGGTGAAGGCGGTGGCGTGGTTGAGTCCCGCCATGTCCACGTTGCCGTACTCGAACCGGGCGCGGATGTTCAGGGTGGGCTTGATCCAAGGCGCTTCCGAAGGCTCCGGGGTGGGTGCGGGTTCGGCGGGCGTTCCGGCCTGGAGCGCGGCGATGCTGCCGGACGAAAGGGCGAGAAGCA
Source organism: Verrucomicrobiia bacterium (assembly GCA_030432615.1). Taxonomy (GTDB): domain Bacteria; phylum Verrucomicrobiota; class Verrucomicrobiia; order Verrucomicrobiales; family DEV007; genus JAEUHH01. Next base: position 16,049 of record JAUIGT010000012.1, on the reverse strand, counting down.
GGACGTATCTCATGGGGTTGCTAGACGAATCAGGAGACGGTGGCCTTTGGGGGCGACATGGGCTGTTTCGGGTGACTGACAAATGAAGCGAAAGTGATGCCCTGCAGGGTCCTGGCGGCGGATTCGCTCAACTCGGCAAGGGTGTCGTGGAGCGGGCAGGGCTCGCCGACTCCGCACCAGCCTGGACCGAAGGGGCAGGCGCTCGTGTCGCGATGACCCTCGAAGAGTTCGACAATGTCATAGACGCTGATTTCCGCTGGATCCCTGCTCAAGCGGTAGCCGCCTCCCGGGCCTCGTGTGCCGTGGACGAATCCGTTCTGGGAAAGGATGGTCATGACCTTCGCAACCAGCGGTTGAGACAAATTGCGGCTCTCGGCGATCTGCAGGGAACTCAGGGCCGTGTCACCGCCGTGCTTTTCCGCCAGGGCGCTCATCGAGGCGACGGCGCAGGCGCTCATTTTTCCGTATCCGAACATGGAATCTAATTGGACAGCTTGTTTGCCTCCCCAGAGAACACGGGGATCGCGACCTTCAGAAGCAGGGTGTAGATCAAAAGGCCACCCGCCCAGATGCCGGCGGTGATTTTCCACTCGGTGGCGCTGGGCAGGTACTCGACCCATTCGTGGAGGGTCGAGGGGATGAACCCGGGAATGATCAATCCCATGCCCTTCTCGATCCAGATGCCGGCGAAACCGAGCACGCAGGCGATGTCGAGCGTCCACAGGTGTTCGTGGACTTTCGGACGCATCAGCAGGATGGCGGCGATGATGCTGAAGGTGACGGAGGTCCACATCCACGGCACCAGCGCGCCGTGGCCGTGGTGACCGAAGAACAGGTACTTCGCCGACACCCCGTGCGAGCCTCCGGTGTAGAAGGAAGTGAAGATCTCCGACACGAGCATCACCAGGTTGATCAGGATCGTGATGCGCATGATGCCGACCAGTGTGCGGATCGAGCCCTCACCGATCTTCATCTTGGTCATTCGACGGATGATTTGCAGCACCACGACGATGAAGGCCGGGCCGGCGACGAAGGCGGAGGTGAGGAAGCGCGGGGCGAGCAGCGCGGTGTTCCAGAAGGGGCGTCCACCGAGACCGCAGTAGAGGAAGGCGGTGACGGTGTGGATCGAGATCGCCCACGCGATGCTGAGGAACACGAAGGGAACGTACCAGCGCTTGTCGGGCGTCTCGCCGAGGAAGCGCTTGTAGAGCAGGTAGCCGCAGATGTGCAGGTTGAGCAGCAGGTAGCCGTTGAGGACGATCACGTCCCAGGTGAGCATCGAGATCGGCCAGTTGAATTTCCCGACGAAGGGCATGATGTGCCAGAAACGGTCGGGCCGGCCGAGGTCGACGACGACGAACAGCAGGCACATCACGATCGAGGCGATCGCCAGCAGTTCGCCGATGATGACCGTGTCGTGCATGTCGCGGTCGTGATAGATGTAGGCCGGGATGACCATCATCACACCCCCGGCGGCGAGGCCGACGATGAAAGTGAAGTTGGCGATGTAGAGGCCCCACGAGACGTGGTCGGTCATGGCGGTGACCGCCATGCCGTCGCGCACCTGCACGGCCCAGGCGTGGGTGCCGACCAGCGCGATGCAGGTAAGCACGAACATCCAGGCGTAGAACAACCAGCTGCCCTCGGTGGCCAGGCGGAAGGCGAGGCGCAGGAAGCGCAGGTAGCTGGTCGCGTGGAAGCGCGCGTCGTGGCGGGACGCGTCCGCGGTTTCGGCATCGGGCGGGGTCATGGGCCTATTCGTCGAAGAAATAGAAGAAGCTGGGGCGCGTTCCGAGTTCCTCCTTGAGAACGAAGACCCGCTTGGTGTCGATGACCTTGCGGATCTCGGAGTGGGGGTCGAGCAGGTTGCCGAAGACCCGGGCGCCGGTCGGGCATGCCTCGAGGCAGGCCGGCATGCGGCCGTCCCGCGTGCGGTGCAGGCAGAAGGTACATTTTTCCATCACGCCCTGCGGACGGATCCGGTTGCTGAGGTAGGACTGGTTCGGGTTGATCTCGTCCTTGGGAATGACCGGTTTCTTCCAGTTGAAACGCCGCGCGTGGTAGGGACAAGCGGCCTCGCAGTAGCGGCAGCCGATGCACCAGTTGTAGTCGACCACCACGATGCCGTCCTCTTCCTTCCAGGTGGCTTCCACCGGGCAGACGTCGACGCAGGGCGGGTTGTCGCACTGCTGGCATTGCACCGGCATGTAGAACCTGTCGGGGTGGGGGACGGGATGGTCGTAGTGGACGTTGCCCTTTTCCATGTCCATCGAGCCCTTGGTCATCTCGAGGACGCGGATGTAGGAGTTGGAAGTGGCGCGGTCGTGGTTGTTCTCGTGGTGGCAGGCCTCGGCACAGCGGCGGCAGCCGATGCAGATGCTGAGGTTGAGCGCGTAGCCGAATTTCACGCCCTTCTGCGGCCGGTGATCGGTGATGGTGACGTCGGTGCCGTAGTTCTCCTTCGCGTCCTTCTCGAGCCGCTTGAGGACGAGCTCGAGGTCGATCTTGGTCAGCTCGCGGTAGTGTTTCTGGAGAAACTCCTCGACCGAGGTTTCCTCGCGGGTCCAGTGCGCGAGCGGCGAGAGGGCTTTGGCAAAGGCCGCCGCGCCGAGGGTCATGGCGCCGCCTTTGAGCAGGTTCCGACGCGAGAAGAGGGAGTCGTCGCGGGCGCCACCGCCGCCCTTGCAGCTGCAGTTGGATCCGCATCCTTGGGAGGTGTCATTCATGGTGAGCGTGCGGGAGCGTTTCGCCCCTTTCGGGCATGGGTGGGAAGACCGGCATTACCTGGGGGAAGGCCGGGTGGTGGGGATCGTGACAATCGATGCAGGTGTTGCGGGTGCGGCCGCCACGGGTCAGATCCCAATGGCCCTGCATGCCGCCGTGGCTGCCATTCCGGTAATCACGGAACTGCGGTCCGTGGCACTGGGCGCAGAGACTCATGCTGGCGCTGAAATCGACCGCCTGACCATTGGCCAGCTTGAGGGTGTCGTAGTCGTTCGCATTGTGACAGCTCAGGCAGCTCAGTTCGCCGTGGGCGTAGGTGAGGCCTTGGTGAAACTCGTCGAGTTCGGAGGAGGAGTGGAGCGATGGCTCGGGCGGACGAGTGTCGTGACAGGTTGCGCAGGCCACCATCACCGGCTCGCCGCGGGCGTCGCGACGGCCGCTGTCGACCATCACTTTGCCGTCCGGCTGGCGAATTACGACGGGATGGGGGGGGGCGGGGACCGGGCCCTCGGCGATCCGTTGGCCCGGTTTGTCCGGATCGGGCCGCTTTTCGCTACTGTACCAGGTCCATGCCAGAGCGGTCACGAAATACAGACCAATGAAAGCGACGATGCCTCCAAATGCGATCTTGCCAATGCCGCGGGTCATGATGTGGAATGCGATGATGGTACGAGGAGGACTGGAGAGTCCTCGTATGAGGTCTGAAATAACGGCTCCGGCCCAGCTATTCAAGAAAAACAACAAGGTTATTCTTGAATCCATCTCCGTGGGCTGTCATTTCTTTTCTGCAACCCGAAGATGCGATGCCAATCAACGGCCTGATGGTGACCCTTTCCTCTGACTCTGCTCTGGCGAGTGACGCCTGCGAGCGGATCGCCCGGCGCCCGGAACTGGAGCGTGGCGAGCGGCAGGACCGTTGGCTGCCAGTGGTGGCGGACACGGCTGGCGATGGTCACGCACGCGAGGTGCATGGGTGGCTGGAATCCCTGCACGGGGTGGATCAGGTGGATGTGATCCTGGTCGGCTTTGACGAACCGAACTCCTGAAAACGATGAGCACTCTCGAACGGCGGACCTTTCTCAAGACTTCGGCGATGGCGGCGGCCACCGCGGCGGTGAGTCAACGGGCCGGGGGAGCGGCGGCCGCACCCGCGTCGGATGGCATTCACTGGGACAAGGCACCCTGCCGGTTCTGTGGCACCGGCTGCCACGTCAAGGTCGGCGTCCGCGACGGCAAGGTGGTCGCCATCGCGGGACACCCCGACGCCGAGGTCAACAAGGGTCTGCTGTGCGTGAAAGGCTACCACGTCGGCGGGATTCTCTATGGCGAGGACCGGCTGAAGCACCCGATGCTACGCCGAAACGGGGTGCTGGAGCGGATTTCCTGGGACGAGGCGATCGATATCGCCGCGCGCAAGATCATGGAGGCACCCGAGCGGTTCGCGATCTATGGCTCTGGCCAGTGGACGATCCCCGAGGGCTACGCCGCCCAGAAGCTGATCAAGGGCGGACTGTCGAACAACCACATCGAGCCCAACGCCCGCCTGTGCATGGCCTCCGCGGTGACCGGCTTCATCTCGACCTACGGCGTCGACGAGCCGGCCGGTTGTTACGACGACCTCGACGCCTGCGACGTGCTGATCCTGTGGGGCAACAACATGTCCGAGATGCACCCGGTGCTGTTCTCGCGCTTTTACGACCGCAAGTCGCGTGGCGAGAAAATCACGCTCATCGACCTCGGCACGCGCCGCACTCGAACCACCGAGTTCGCCGACCACTACATGGAGTTCCGCCCGCAGAGCGACCTGGCGATCGCCAACTGCATCGCCCAGCAACTCATCGAGCGTGATGCGTGGGACAAGGAATTCGTCGAAAAGCACTGCGCCTTCCGCGCCGATGCCGACCTCACCAAGCCCGACCTGATGGGCGTGGCGATCGATTTCGAGAACTACAAGCAGCGGGTCGCCGAATACACGCCGGAGAAGGTGAGCGAGATCTCGGGGCTCCCGGTCGAGCAGCTTCGCCTGCTGGGCGATCTTTTCGCCGACCCGAAGGTGAAGATCACTTCGACCTGGTGCATGGGCATGAACCAGCACACCCGCGCCACCGCGATCAACCGACTGGTCCACGGCATTCACCTGCTGAGCGGAAAATTCGGCAGCCCCGGCAACGCACCGACGTCCCTCACCGGCCAACCCTCGGCCTGCGGCACCGCGCGCGAGGTGGGCACTCTGTGCCACGCGCTGCCCGGGGGACGCCTGGTCGCCAAACCCGAGCACCGCGAGCAGTGCGAGAAACACTGGAACCTTCCCGCTGGTCGGATCAATGCCACTCCCGGCCACCACACGGTGCTGATGTGGGAGAAATTCTGCACGCCCACGGCCGAGGGAGGCGACATCAGGACGATCCTCGTCCAGGTGACCAATCCCGGCCAGTCGTTGCCGAACCTCCACAAGCTGTTCCGTGCGAAGAAGGGCCTGGACGACAAGTTCCTGATCGTTTCCGACGTCTATCCGACCGCCACCACCGAGCTGGCCGACCTGGTTCTGCCAGCCGCGCTGTGGGTAGAAAAGAACGGCGTCTTCGGCAACTCCGAGCGGCGCACCCAGCAGTGGTTCAAGCAGGTCGAGCCGCCCGGCGAAGCGCGCGAGGACGTGTGGATGACGATCGCCATCGCCCGCCGACTTTACGACCTCGGCCATCCCGGGATGAAGGACAAGGACGGCAACTTCATCTTCCGCTTCACCGACGACGCGGGAAACGAAGTGCCCGTCTGGGAATACGATCGTTTCCACGAAATCAACGTCGATCGCGCGCTCTATGACGACTACCGCCCCCTGACCTTCCTCAAGCACAAGCACCTCGCCCCGTACGACGTGCTCAAGGAACACACCGGCTTGCGCTGGCCGGTCGTCGAGCAGTCCGACGGTTCTTTCCGCGAAACCCGCTTCCGCTTCTCCGAGTTCGACGATCCCTTCGTGAAAAAGGGAAACGGCATCGAGTTCTATCATTCCACGACCAACGACGGCCGCGCCCAGATCTGGTTCTGTCCGTATGAGGCGCATCCGGAAGAACCGGACGAGGAGTTTCCCTTCTGGCTGTGCACCGGCCGGGTGCTCGAACACTGGCACACCGGGACCATGACGATGCGCGTGCCGCAACTCCGCGGCGCGGTGCCGAACAACTACGTCGAGATCCACCCCGACGACGCCCGCGAGGCGGGGATCGGCAATGGCGACAAGGTGGTCCTCGCGACCCGTCGAGGGGAACTTGAGTTGAGCGCCTGGATCAACGGCCGCGGTCGTCCGCCGCGAGGCAGCCTTTTCGTCCCGTTCTTCGACCAGATTCGCCAGATCAATCTGCTCACCCTGGACGCTCATTGCCCGATCTCCAAGGAACCGGACTACAAGAAGTGCGCCGCGCGCATCCGCAAGGCCTGAACCATGGACTCCCACGACATCGAGGCCTACTTCCGGCAGCACCGGAGGACGCTCGCCGTGATCCTGCTTGGCGTCGGCATCGCGGCGGTCTCGGGCGTTTTCGTCGGCATCCGCCAGACGGCGGCCGACACGAAACCACCCGAGATGGAGTATCCGATCGACCCGCCGTCCCATGCCACCGGGCTGCCACCGGCACCGAAATACGGGGAAATCCCGAAAACCGGCTGGCTCGCCAATGAGCAGTGGTCCTTCACTCTCGAAAACCTGCCGCAGGTGGATAACGAGCGTGAACCCGGAGTGGCCCTCACTGAAGAGGAGCTTGCTGCGGTCCTCGCCGCACGAGCTATCCGTCGCGCTTTCAATGGCGCGCCACCGACCGTGCCGCATGAGATCGACCAGCTAAGTTCGGCCTCGTGCATGGCCTGCCACGGGCCAGACGCGTCGATGGTGATCGCGGGTCGTCGCCCATCCTCCTTGAGCCATCCCTACTACACGAGCTGCACCCAGTGCCACGTGCCGGCGGATGGCTTGCGGCGACTGACCGACGAAGAGCGGCTGGTTGTCGCCTCGGCTTTCATGGGCTTGGAAAATCCGGGCCCCGGGAGCCGCGCCTATCCCGGCGCGCCACCGACCGTTCCGCACCAGATTTTCATGCGCCAGAACTGCATGAGTTGCCACGGGCCGACCCGGCCGAACGCGATCCGCAGCAGCCACCCGGACCGCCAGAACTGCTTGCAATGCCACGCCCCGGATGCCGGCTTCGACAATCGCGAGCGCATCCCGAACCACCCGCCGCTCGCCGAGCCATGAGCGGAGTCAGCCGCCGTGACATGTTCCGGGTGCTGCTCGGCCGTGGTCGCGAGGAGGTTCCCCAAGCGCCGCCGGCCGCCCCCGTGGCCAGTTCGGGCGGCGACGAACTCGCCCTCATCCTCGACCGCTTCTGCCTCGCCTGGCAGGGGAGTTTCTGTTCGGTGTGTTCCGAGCGCTGCCCCGAGCCGGGCGCCATCGTCGTCGAGCAGGGAAAGCCGCGCGTCGACCCCGGGAAGTGCACCGGCTGCCGCGTTTGCCACGACGTCTGCCCGGCGCCGAGGAACGCCGTCTTCCTGGTCGCCCGCAAGGCCCGCGGCGGAATGATCGGCAAGACCGTCGATGAGACCCGACCCGAGGAACCGGATCATGAATGAGAACGAAAACCCGCCCTTGCCCGATCTGCACCAGTCCGAAGTCGATGAAGCCACGCTTCGCCAGCTCTTCACCGACGTCGGCACCCACACCGAGATCATCGAGATTATCCCCAAGCACGCGCCGGGATACGTCGCCGAGAACCCCGAACCGCTACAACTCGACGAAGCGTTCAAGCTGCTCGTCTCCCACTCGGTGCGCGGTCTTCAGCTCCGCTACCGCCACGAGGGGAAAACCTGGTGGGACACTCTGATGCCGCTTCCGGGTGGCCTGTTCCGCATCGTCCGCATCGAGCACGACTTTTCATGAACGAGAAAACCGACATCCTGGGTCGCGACGAAATCGTGCGGCTGGTCGACACCTTTTACGGCAAGGTTCGTAGTGATGAGACGCTGGGCTTTATCTTCGATGAAGTGGCGGCCATCGACTGGGACGCGCACCTTCCGAAGATGTATGCCTTCTGGCGGACCGTGCTTTTCCGCGATGGCGGCTTCCGTGGCGACCCGATCGGCAAGCACGCCCGCCTGGTTCCTCTGACAACGATGGGCCGCGAGCAATTCGATCGATGGCTCGAGTTGTTCCGAGAAACGGTGGACGAGCTGTTTTCCGGCGAGAACGCCGGACACATCAAGCGGTGCGCCGAAGACATGGCTAACGTGATCCACTCGAAGATCAACGCAATCCCCGACGACCGCCTGGATCCCGCCAGACTCACACCCGAAAAGCGGGCGCGCTACGCGGCGTATCGGGACGGGGTGGGACGCTGAAACGACAGCTCATCGGCCGTTCGCGCTGCGGCCCGCCAGGTGCACGCACCAGACGGTGGTGATCACGACCAGCGCGCCAACCGCCTGGTGCAGGACCGCGAGAGTGAGGTTCACCGTGGTCATGACCGTGGCAATGCCGAGGACGATCTGCGTGCCGAAGGCGGTGTGGAGCGCGACCGAAGCCTTGCGGTGGTCCTTGCGCACGCGGCGAGCGAGCACGGTGAGCGCGATCACCACCACCCAGGCCCACCAGCGGTGGAGGAAGTGGATGAGGACCGGGTGGTCCGGAAGGGTTTTGAGGGTTTCCAGCGACCACTCGATGCCGGGGGGAAAGAAGTGCCCGAACATCAGCGGCCAGGTGTTCGAGACGTAGCCGGCGTTGAGTCCGGCGGTGAAGGCGCCGAGCAGGAGCTCGATGGAGAGGATGGCCAGAACCGCGACTCCGAACCCCGTCAGCCGGGCGGGCTTGGCCCATCTTTTCCCCAGCACTTGGAGATCGAGCGCGGTCCAAACCAGCCCTCCCAGGATCGCCAGGGCGAGTAGCAGGTGGACGGCGAGACGGTAGTGGCTAACGTCGGTGCGCTCGGTGAGGCCGGAGGCAACCATCCACCAGCCGGCGACGCCTTGGAGCCCACCGAGGGTGAGAAGGATCAACAGACGAAATTTGAATCCTCGGGGGATGCGCTTCTGTGCCCAGAACCAAAGCAAAGGAAGAGCGAATGCCAGGCCGATGAGACGGCCGAGCAGGCGATGCACCCATTCCCAGAAGTAGATGAACTTGAAGTCCGCCAGCGTCATGCCCATCGGTCCGCTGATCTCCTGGTACTCGGGGATCCGCTGGTATTTCTCGAACTCCGTCAGCCAGGCCTGCTCGCTGAGCGGCGGCACGGTGCCCGTGATGGGCTTCCACTCGGTGATGGAAAGACCCGACTCGGTGAGGCGGGTGATGCCGCCGACCACGACCATCAGGAATACCAGCGTCGCGACACCGAGCAGCCAGCGCACCAGTGTGGAGGTGTTCGACGGGGCACCTGGAATGCTTGAGCTTCCGCTGAACATACCCAGCGCTTAGTGGGTATCGGCAAGGTGAACAAGAGAGGAAAACAAGGAGGCCCCGGGGTCCGTTGGAGACCGCGTGAGGATTGTCCGTCGGGGTTGCCGTAGCTAGAATCGTCCCATGATGTTTGAAGTCGAAGTCAAGGGGCTGTTCGCCGGACGTAGCCAAAGGCGTTGGCCGGGGCGGCCACCATCGGCGATCGGCAAGACACGCTTGTCTGGAGGGGTCGAGATTTCCACGAGGGGCATCGTGGGGGACGAACAGGCGGATCTCGCCGTGCATGGTGGGCCGGACAAGGCGCTGCATCATTATCCGACCGACCACTATCTGTGGTGGCGGGCGAATCTGGGCGCAGCGGCAGACCGTTTCGGACCTGGCAGCTTCGGTGAGAACATCTCGACAGGGGGCGCCACCGAGAAGGACCTGTGCATCGGCGACATCCTGGAGCTGGGAGGCGTGCGTGTGCAGGTGAGCCAGGGTCGGCAGCCGTGTTGGAAGCTCGGTGCACATACCGGCATCGCGGACATGGCCCGGCGGATGCAGGAAAGCCTGCGCACGGGATGGTATTATCGGGTGCTCACGCCGGGTCAGGTCGCGGAGGGTGAACGACTGCGGCTGGTCGAACGCCGCCATCCTCGCTGGACGGTGCGCCAAGTTACCGGCGCGCGTTTCGCGCCCAGGATCGATCCGGAATTGGCGCGGGAGCTGGCGGAATTACCGGAACTGGCCGAAGGCTGGCGCCGGGCTTTTGCGCGGAAGGCCGATTCTGATCACGGTGACGAGGACCAGCGACGTCGGCTCAAGGGATGAAGCCGGAAGCGACGGGACCCTGCCTGGGGCTGAATCCGCTCGGTCCGAGACGGAAGACGGCCAAACGTTTCATCGCGTGAGCCGGGATCCGGCACCGCTGCGGATCCCGGAAGCGATCGCAGCGGTGCCTCTCTTGCCTCAAAGCGGGGCCGCGGGTACGACCGCCTTGTCGATTTCAACGATCTTCATGGCACGGATGCCCTGAGGTCCGATCCAAGTGACGAGTTCGTTCTGGCGGCGACCGAGACAGGCCAGCGCGACCGGCTTTCCGATTCCAATTCGGTCGGAATCAATGTCTTCCTCGGAAGGAAGCACGATGCTCAAGACGAAGACATCGTCCGGATCGGTTGGCGATACCAGGGTGATGCGGTCCTCGAGGCCCGCATGGTTGACGAGGTGCGTAGGGTCGCTGCCAGGTTCGGCAGCTTGCAACACGGCCTCGAGGTTGAGGGTTTGGTCGGTGGTGAGCCGGATTCCCAATCGTTCGCCTTGGACCAGGTCCCGGAGACAGGCGTGGTCTTCCCGAGACAATCGGATGCAATTTTTCATGGCTTGATTCAAAAACAGGTTGGTGCCGCTTCCGACGGGAAGGGCATGAAGTGGTAAAAACAAATTCGACCTCGGGCGATCCCGGGTCAGAAGACCACTTCGTGAGATCGCCCGCTTATGACCGAAAGGCCGAGAGTCGGTGCGCACACCAACCCTGGGAAGGCTTCGTCAACCAACGAAGTCCCGTAGAGAATGGTCTGGTGTGTGAAAGGTGCATCAAAGTCCAAGAGAGTCGTTTACCGCGTTGAAATAGCAAGGAGATTGTTCCGAGACTTTTCCGGGCTGCCAAAGTAGTTCCATTTTGGGACGGCGAGTTCCGGAGAAACAGGCGATTGGAGCGGATTGCCAGTCCGAACGGGACCCCTCTCTCGGGAGAGGTTGGCGGCGAACGCCCGAACCAAGTGGACCGTTCACCGCCAAGGTCGCCAAGCCAGACGCACGGAAGCGCTTCCTGCTGTCGTCCGTCCCGCCAATCGGAATTGACGGAAGCATCGAAAGCCCGGATGGCATGCGGTGATTGGGCAGCGAGGCGGTCACAAAACTTTGCGGATTTGACTTTGCGCCGAAGCGGAGTATCTGACGGCAAGCCATGTCTTCAACGGATCGAAAGAGAGTGCTTCCGCGCCCGCCCGGGCGTCGGCAGGCGGCCTTCCGGGGTCATGTGGGACGCCTGATCTGACTCGGCCATCAGGCCGTCGGCGTCCCCGGTTCCCCGTTTTTCTCGTGGTGGCCTGCTGACACGCCACCACATCGACTCTCTGACCAATCCAATGAAACGAATCCCTTTGCTGGGTGAGGCGGACGTACGCCTCCTCTACCGTGAAATCGACCTTGCCGCAGCCCGTGGCGCGCTTGACGGGTCCACCCGAAACGCGCTTCACCGCTTCCTTTCGTCCGTGCACCTGACCACCAACAGGAAACTGTTGGCCGACCGGGCCGGAGTGCTCGACCATGTGACTCTCGAGGAGCCTTCCGGCTCCAGACGTTTCCGCCTGATCCGGATCGCTCCGGCGAACATATCCGGTTGCGGCGGAAAAAGCCGGTTGTCCGTTCTCGCGCCCGCGGCACTGGAGCTGCTGGGACGGGGCTGCGGCGAGAGAATCTGGCTGGCCAGATGGGCGCGGGTGATTTCGGTGTGCAAGTCCGGCGGGACGGAGCATGTGGCCTACGACGCCTGTAGGACGGGGTTTGCTTTCGCTGATCGACAACAATCCTCGGGTTCCAGAAGACGACGCTGTTTCCGAGACGCGACGCCGGCCGCGCTCTCGCATCGTACGCTGAACCCGAGATAGATCGTTCCGGCGATCTCGCCGAGTTAATGTATCGTCCGAGATGATGTGATGGCTGCAATTATGGCTACAAATGATATGATCGCGTGGGTAGTGATTCCCGTGCTGATCTTTGTGGCGCGGTTGATCGACGTGACGCTGGCTACGATGCGGCATATCCTGATCACCCGTGGTGCGAAGCGAATTGTGCCGCTGCTGGCTTTCGTGGAGGTGACGGTGTGGCTGCTGGCAATGACGCAGATCATGAGCAACCTCGACAATCTCGCCTATGCGTTTGCCTGGGCAGCGGGTTTCGCGGCGGGAACCTACTGCGGCATGGCGCTGGAGGAAAAGCTGGCGCTGGGCCACCAATTGGTCCGGATTTTTTGCCACAGGAACCCGGATGAGCTGGCTCGCTTGCTGCGTGAACGCCATTACGCGGTCACAGTGGTTGCGGGTAATGGCGGGCGGGGACGGGTCGAGGTGGTGCTGGTCGCCGTAGCCCGCTCGAAAGTCCGCGGACTGATGACGGTGGTGCGAAACTTCGATCCATCGCTTTTCGTGACTCTCGAAGATCTGCGGACGGTGCAGGCCGGAGTGTTTCCGGTGGGGAAGCTTCCCGGAGTCACCGAATCGATCTCGGAGGCCCCGGGCGAATCGCTGTCGCTGCCCCCTCAGGGAAAGACGGATCCCGCTCCCGACGACGGCGCTTGCCTGCCGGTGATCGCCAGCGCGTGTTGTGGCGGACAGCCCGGTGTGCGGAAATGACGGAGAATTTCCGTCCGTTGGGGAGAAGGGTAGCCGCCTGCCTTGGCGCGGCAGGCGGCGGAGGGATTACTTCAGGGCCGAGAGGTCGGCCCCGTGGTTGATGTGGAGCGCGGTGCCGTCGAGGACCAGGGCGGGGACGGATTTCACGCCAGCGGCTTCGGCTTCGGCGAGGCGTGACTTTTCGCTGCCGAGGTGAACGACCTCGACCTGATAGCGGTTCGGATCGAGCGCTCCGGCGATGGTTTGTTCGGCTTCGACACAGACCGGGCAGCCGGCGTGGTAGAATGTGGCTTGTTTCATGTTGGCAATGGTTGTGGATTGGTTGTGCCCGATTGCTTCAGGCACGACAGAACATCACTCGTCCCGACTGAGTTGAAAACCGGGCACTTTTCGGTGCCCCGGGCACCGATCGGTAGAAATCGCGCAGAATCATGGAGAAAAAAATCACCAAGGCCCGGGAGCGGAACTACCGCTGTCTTGAACAGGTGATCGGCTGCAAGTGGTCGGTCTCGGTGTTGCGCTGCGTGGAACTCGGCGTCAACCGCCCGGGTGCGCTGGAGCGGGAGATCGAGGGAATCTCGAAGAAGGTACTCGCCGAACGGCTGCGGAAACTGAGCAACTATGGCTTGTTGAACAAGAAGGTGTTTCCGGAAGTGCCGCCGCGGACTGAGTATTCGCTCACCGGCAAGGGGAGGCGGCTGGTGGAGATTCTGGGGGCGATCCGGACCCTCGATGCCGGGTCAGGGGAAGACTGACTCAGGTGATAGAGCGCGGCTATGCCTTCGCGTGCCTAGCGAGGGGAAGGCAGTAGCTGATCAGTGCGAAATAGAGCAAGGGGACCGGATGCAGGAAGCCGACATCCCGACTGGAAATGATCAGCACCGCGACGGCGTAGATGAAGAGGAAGAAGACGGCCAGCGGGGTGCGGGTGAGCAGCATTGCCCCCGTGGCGGCGGTGGTGAAGCCGAAGGGCAGTGGCAGGGCGGCCTCACTGGAGAGGCGTCCGCCGACGGCGGCAGCCACCATGAAGCCGAAGCCGGCGATCAGCATGATGGTGCCGGGGGCAACGAACATCAGAGGACGGGATTTCATGGCGAAGTGACGGCGAGAAAGACCAGGAACAACGTGCTGCATCCGATCAGGCCGACTTTCCAGGCGAGGTGACCTCGGCGCATTTCCATGAAGCGGAAGGCGACCAGCAGGAACTTGGTGGTGGCCAGGGCCATGACCGCCAGGGGCAGCAGGTCAAGCTGCGGGAAGCGCTCGGCGGCGAAGACGGATACGGCGGTGAGTGCCAGCAGGACGAGGTAGGTGGCGAGGTGGTTCATGGGGAACTCAGAAGATGAGATAGAGGATGGGGAAGAGCAGCAGCCAGATGAGGTCGCACATGTGCCAGAAGATCCCTCCGGCCTCGAAGTCGTCGCCCTTGATGGTGGCGAGCTGGCGCAGCATGCAACCGAGGATGACGAGCCCGACCAGCACGTGCATCAGGTGGAAGACGGTCAGCAGCCAGTACCAGGTGAAGAAGGGATCGGAGCCGAGAGTGTGGTCGTGGGCGATCTTGTCGGCGTATTCGACACCCTTGAGGCCGAGAAAGGCGAGACCGCCGGCGATGGCCAGCCACAGGCGGCGCCGTGCGCGGGAACGGTCGGCCTGGTGGAAATGGCGCACGCTTTCGGCCATGAAGTAGCCGCTGGTGAGCAGGAATACGGTGTTGGCGATGCCGTAGCGGGGGTCGAGAAGCAGGCGCGACTGGTGGTAGGTTTCGGGGTCGTTGCGCGCGGAAACGACGAGCGCGATCAGGGCGACGCCGAAGGTGACAAGTTCGAGGACGACGAGCATCCAGATGAAGAAACCTCCGGGCGGCTCGAGGAGGCGGGGTCGAGAAGTGGCGTCGGTTTCCATGATCAACTGGCGAGCAGGCGGGCGAAGAGACGGCTCATGTGGCGCGGCAGGTCGTCGGGTGAAGGGACGACGTCGAAGTGGTCGCGGCTGAACATCTGCGGGAAGGTCTCGCAGGCCTGCTTCTCGATGGCGAAGGCGTGAGTGCGCAGGCCGTGGAGCTTGCCGGTCTCGATCGCCTTGCGCACGTCGCGGATGCCGTAGGTGCCTTCGTAGCGGTCGTAGTCGCAGGGGCGGCCGTCGGTGACCAGGATGGCGACCTTGCGCGACGCGTGCTGGTTGAGCAGCATCTCGTGGGCGTGGCGCAGCGCCGGGCCGATGCGGGTGTATCCCTGTGGCTGGAGCGCGCCGAAGTGGAGCTTCGCCTTTTGCCACGGCTCGTGGAAATCCTTGAGCAGCTCGAAGCGGCAGGAGCGGCGCGTGTTGGAGGAGAAACCGGCGACGGCGAAGGACTCGATGGAGCCGTCGATGACCTCGCCGACACAGTAAACCGTTTCCATGATGGCATCGAGCACGCGGATGTCGCGCACCCACGAGTCGGTGGAGAAGCTGAGATCGAGCAGCAGCATGGCGGCGACATCGTGGAGGTCTTTCTTGCGGTCGCAGTAGATCCGCTCGTCGGGAGTCCGACCGCTGCGCAGGCGCACGCGGGAATCGACCACCGCGTCGAGGTCGAATTCGCTGCCGACCGGCTGGCGGCGGAGCTGGAGGAACTCGGAGGTGAGGGTGGCGAACTGCTTGCGCAGCCGCTGAACCAAAGCAGCGTGCCTGGTTTCGACCCGTGCCAACCACTCGGGGTGCGAGTCGCTGCGGTGATGGATCTGGAGTCGGCACCAGGCATCCTTGTAGCGGCGCTTCTTGTAGTCCCACTCGGGGTAGGGGACGCCGGCGGTCGGGATCGAGTCGTCCACCTCAAGGCCGAGGCCGTCGAGGATCACGTCGCTGCGGTAGATCGAGCGCGGACGCTCGGCGGAGCGGATCACCTCGCGCATCTCGACCTCGCGCAGCGCCTCCTCGTGGTCCTCGAGTTCGTCGTCGGCGTCCTTCTTGCGGCTCAGCCCGCTGGTTTCCTCGAGGCACTCGGCCTTCTCGAAGGTGTGGATGGGCATGTCGGCGCCGTGGCCGTCGTCTTCGGGGTCCGGCAGCACCTCCACGTCGGTTTGGCCGCGGCCCTCGATCTCGGTGGTGACTTCGGAGGCGTCCGGGGCATCGGGCGTGGCACCCTCGATGGACATGGGGTCGCGGGTATCGTCGGCGCGGGGCGTGCCGAGCAGCTCCCACAGGCCTTCCTCGCCGACGAGGTGTTCCTCGAGCTGGCGGGCCTTCTCGGAAAGCCGGGGAAACTCCGCGGTGAGGGATTCGACGAGTCCGCCCAGCCCCCGGCCGTCGTCCTGCCAGCGGTCGCGAATTGCGAGGGCGGCGAGGACGGTCTTCAACTCGTAGAGCCGGAGGTTGTCCTCCGGGGTGGCGGCGGCGTGGAAGCTCGGTGGGAGGCAGACGCGGTCGCCGAGGCAGAGCACCGGGTTGTCGGTCTCGAACAGCCCGACATTCCGCCCGGAGAGCATCCGGGCCAGCAGCATCAG
>JAUIGT010000011.1 GCA_030432615.1 Verrucomicrobiia bacterium | reverse complement strand
GACCGAGTCCGACGCCACTTTCGCACTTTATGGCGAGGACGCCCGCCAACGCGGAACCTACGCCGCGAATTGCCTCCTCGCCCGCCGGATGGCTGAGCGCGGCGTCCGTTTCATCCAACTTTACCACGTCGGCTGGGATCACCACCAGAACGTCCCCCGCGACCTTCCCCTGATGTGCGGGGATATCGACCGCGCCTCGGCGGCCCTGATCACCGACCTGAAACAGCGAGGCCTGCTGGACGATACCCTGGTCGTCTTCGGCGGCGAGTTCGGCCGCACCGTCTTCTCCCAGGGCAAACCGCAGCCCGATGCCTATGGCCGAGACCACCACGGACGTTGTTTCACCATGTGGCTGGCCGGCGGGGGCGTGAAGGCGGGCCTGACCTACGGCGCCACCGATGACTTCGGCTACAACGTCGCGGAGAATCCCGTCCACATCCACGATCTCCAGGCCACCATCCTGAACCAGCTCGGCATCGATCACACCCAGCTGACCTACAAGTTCCAAGGGCGCGACTATCGCCTGACCGACATCCACGGAAACGTGGTCCGCGATATCCTCGCGTAGGCGCCAATGCGCCAATGCGCGATCGGTGATCGAGCCTGTCATCTCTCCCATCGCAAATCCCCCGATCGCAGATCGCAGGTCCCCCAATGCAGCGTGGACGCTGGGCGAAACCCGGCTACGGTAAGGGCTCTACCGATTGATGAATCCGACCGAAGGCAATCCCCCGCTGCCCACCATCCGTGACCAGGTCCAGGGTCCCGAGACGCTTCCCGCTGTCTGGGAGAGCATAGTTTTCGTCGCGGGCATCGTCCTGGGGGTTCTCCTGCTCGCGGCGCTGATCTTCTTTCTCTACCGCAAGCTGGTGGTGAAGAAGACTCCGCCGCCCCCGCCGCTCTTCATCGCCCGTCGGCGGTTGCGCGAGATCGCCGAACAGATCGAGGTCATGGAGTCCAATGTCTTCAGCCTCGCCCTTTCCGACACGCTGAAGGACTACCTCTCCGCCCGTTTCGGTGATCCGCTCCGTTTCGAGACCAGCGAGGAATTCCTGGTTCGCCTTTCCGAGGCCGAGTCCAGCGCCCTGCCGACCAGCCTGCGCGAGCAGATCGTGGGCTTTCTCTCCGTGGCCGACGAGATGAAATACGGACGCCCCGCCGATGCCGAGCGTCGCAAGGAACCGCTGCTCGACCAGGCACGGACCGTCCTCGGCATGAACTCCGAGGAGGAAAACCCCACTTCGCCGGAAACCGCACCCACGGTGGCCGATTGAAGCCCCGGTATCTTTTTCTTTTTCCACCGTGACCGTTCCCGTTCTCGCCGACACGCTCTACGAGGGATTCCGCTTCGCGAATCCCTGGGCTTTCCTGCTGCTGCTGCTGATTCCCCTGCTCGCGGTACTCAAGGGGCGGCGCGGCCAGCAGGGGGCCGTCGTGTTTTCCTCGCTCCACATCCTGCACCGGTTGGGACCGCGGGCGAAGTCGCGCTCCGGCGGATTCCGCATCGCCCTGGTCTTTCTCACCATCGCCGCCGTCACCTTCGCCCTGGCCCGGCCGCAGAGCGTCAGGACAACGGAGACCATCTCCGAGAGCGGGGTGGAAATGATCGTGGCCATCGACGTGTCGCGCTCCATGGAAGTCGATCAGGACGGCTTCAAGATCGGCGGACGGCAGGTCAACCGCCTCCAGGCGGCCAAGAAAGTGACCCGGGATTTCATCGCGGGTCGGGACACGGACCGGATCGGACTGCTCGCCTTCGCCGGCAGGCCCTACCTTGCCAGCCCCATCACGCTCGACCACGAGTGGCTGGAGGACAGCATGCAGCGCATCCAGATCGGCCTCGTAGAGGACGGGACCGCCATCGGATCGGCCATCGCCGCCGCCGCCAAGCGGCTCGACAAGCGCCCCGCCAAGAGCCGGGTCATCGTGCTGCTCACCGACGGGGTCAACAACGCCGGCCAACTCAGCCCCATCATCGCCGCCAAGATGGCGAAGACGCTCGGCATCAAGATCTACACCATCGCCGTGGGCAGCTACGGTGACTTCGTGATCCAGACGCCGCTGGGACCGCAACGCCTCACGCAGGAGTTCGATGAGGAGACGCTCAAGGAAATCGCCCGCCTCGGGGAAGGCGCCTATTTTCGCGCCCAGGACACCGACAGCCTGGAGCAGATCTTCGGCATGATCGACGAAATGGAGAAGACCGAGATCAAGCGGAAGATCTCCACCCACGCCCGGGAATGGTTCCAGTGGCCGGCCGCGGGAGCGCTGGTTTTGGGGTTGCTATCACTGGTCGGGGGCGAAACATTCTGGCGACGCTTTCCGTGATGTTCCCGACCTTCGCCAACCCGGAATGGCTCTGGTGCCTGCTCCTGCTGCCGCCCCTCGCCGGCTTGCGCGTGTGGTCGCACTGGCGTGCGAAAACCGGTACGCGTGGGCTGGTTTCCCCTCGGCTCGCGAAGGAACTGGTCGTCGGCTCGCGCCAGTGGTCGCGGTGGATCGTGTTCGCCATGCAGCTGTTGGCTCTCGCCTTGCTCGTGCTGGCCCTGGCCCGCCCGCAATGGGGCTTCGAGATCGCCGAGACCGAGAGCGAGAGTCGCAATGTCATCATCGCCATCGACACCTCGCGCAGCATGCTGGCGACGGACTTGAATCCGAACCGCATCACCCGCGCCAAGCTCGCCGCCCAGGACATCGTCCGGTCGCTCCCGGACGACCGGATCGGCCTCATCGCCTTCGCCGGCAAGCCCTTCCTCCAGGCGCCGCTGACGCTCGATCACGATGCGGTCATCGAGTCGGTCCAGCAGTTCGACACCGAGATCATTCCCCGCGGAGGCAGCAACCTGACCGAGGCCGCCAAGCTGGCGGTGGAGGTGTTCCAGAAGGCCTCGAGCCCGGAGAGCGCGCTCATCATTTTCAGTGATGGCGAAGCCCTCGAGGGCCGGGACGAGTTGGATTCGATCGTCGAGGACGCCAAGGAGGTGGGGCTCATGGTCGTGTCCATCGGCGTCGGCACCGCGAATGGCTCCATCATTCCCGAACCGGATGAAAATGGGCGCCCGCAGGAGGGCATCTTCGTCCGCGACGAGGAAGGCAATGTCGTCCGCACCCGGCTCGACCCCGCCGCGCTCCAGGAACTGAGCGGCACCATCGGGGGCGGCCTCTACCTCGATCTCGCCGCCACCAATTCGGTCGGCAAAGCGGTGCCCGACGCCTTGCGCCGCATCGAGGCCACCCGCGGTGTCAGCGAGAGCCGTCGCAAGGCCATCGACCGGTTCATCTGGCCCCTGGGAGCTGCGCTTTTCCTCATCGTGGCGGCCTGGCTCCTGCCCGGCACCACGCGACTGCTGGAACGCCTGCTGGCGAAACCCGTGTCCTCACCCGGCGTCGGAGCGACCGACGCGCCCCTCGCCGCCGCGGTCAAACGCAAGCCCCCGCCCCTGCCTCCCCGGAGCCCGGCCAAGCCCACCGCCGTCCTCGCCGGCGCCTTCCTCCTGCTGCAGGGACTCCTGGCGACGCCGGCCCGCGCCGGGATCGGCGAGGTCGAGTCGGAGGCGTTCGACGCCTACCGCAAACGCGACTACGAGGCCGCCATCAAGACCTACCGCGAGGAGATCGAGACCGCCAAGCCCGGAAAACGGCGCGCCTGGTTGAACCTCGGTCTCGGCTCGGCCGCCTACCAGGCCGGGGACCTGGCCCTCGCCAAGGAGGCCTTCAGCCAGACCCTCATCGACGGCGACGACGCCATCACCCACCGCGCCCACTACAACCTCGGCAACGCGCTCTACAAGCAGGGTGAAAGCCTGCTCCAGGAGAACGCGCATCCCGAGAATCCTGCCATCGCCAAGGACGACGCCACCAAGAAAGCGATCGCCGAACAGTGGCAGGCCGCCCTGGAACACTACCAGTCCGCCCTGGCGCTGGATGACAGCGACGAGAATGCCCGCTACAACTCGCAGGTGGTGCAGCAGCGTCTCCAGATGCTCGATCAGCCTCCGCCGGAGGAGGAGGAAAAGGAGGACGAGCAGGAGAAAGATGAGGAGGAGGACAACCAGGAGCAACAGGACCAGCAGCAGAACTCGAATCCCGAGAATCAGAACACTCCCCCGGCGCCCGGTCAGCCGGACGAGCAACCGCCGGGCGATCAGCCTCCCGATCCGCAACAGCAGCAACCCGATCCCCAGGACCCGAACGAACAACAGCCGCCGCAGGAGCCTCAGGATCCGTCGCAAGGTCAGCCGCAACCCCAGGACCAGGGACCGGGGCAGCCCCCCCCGCCGCCGCCCGACGTTCCCGACGGAGAACTCGAGAGCCAGCCTCCCGACTCCCCTCCCCAGGCACCCGAACCCGGTTCACCGCAGGAAAAGGAAGTGAACCCCGAAACCGGTTTCTCCCCCGAGGAAGCGCGACAGATGCTGCGAACCCTTTCCGACGAGGACGCCGATGTCCGTCCACCGATTCGCATGCCGCTCCAGGCGGAGAAATACAAGAACTGGTGAAGCGGTGGCCACCGCCCCGGTTTTCCTCGACCACGACTTTCTCACTCTCCTTCCATTCGCGTTCCCTCGCCATGCTTCGTCCGCACAACGCTCTCATCGCCGTTTCCCTTTCCGCGCTCGCCTTTCTTGCACCCGCCGAGCACGTCGCCGCGCAAAGCGCGCCCACCCAGGTGGAGGGCGTCGTCATCAGCGGCCGGATCCCCGTCGGCGAGCAGACCGCCTACGTGCTTCGCGTCATCAACGGGCGTCCCGAAGGACTTCCACAGTCGATTCCCGCGGAGGGCCTCGAGGTCGTTCTCAGCGAAGGCCACAATCACAAGCAGACGAACATCAACGGCGTCTTCCAGTCGGAGTACCAATATTACTACCAGGTGACGGGCAAACAGGCCGGCGACTTCGAGGTTCCCTCGGTCACGGTCCGGATCGATGGCAAGGACTACACCACGCTGCCGGTTCCGGTGACGGTTTACCAGCGGGACCCCAACGATCCCGCGCTCGACGCCTCGCGTCCCTACTTCGCCAACCTGACCACCCCGAAGCGCGAAGTCTACGCCGGCCAGATGGTGCCGTTCGATCTCGACGTCTATGTCCGGGGCGGGCGCAGCATTAACGACATGGGACCGCCGATGATGCGTCACGAGTCGCTGGTGATCGATTTCGACCGCAACTACCAGCTCGACATCGTCGAACTCGACGGCATCCAGTTCACCACCGCCCAGCGCCCGGGCTTCCTCTTCGGGCTGACCCCCGGCTCCTACACCGTCGGTCCGGCCGAGGTCATGGTGGCCATGATCGACGAGTCCTCGGCTTTCGGGAGGATGCCGGGATTCTTCCAGAGCTTCGTGACTCGCACCCTCAAGAGCAATCCCATGGAGATCGTGGTCAAGCCGTTGCCGCTCGAAGGGCGCCCCCCCGAGTTCGCGGGCGCGGTCGGGCAATTCGAGGTCGGCGTGACCGCTTCTCCCAAGCAGCTCACCGTCGGTGATCCCATCTCGCTGGAGTTCACGGTGACCGGTCCCGGCAACTACGAGACCCTGCAGGCGCCGGCCTTCCTCGCCGAGAACGCTTCCGATTGGCGATCCTACGACGCGCGCAAGATCGTCGATCCCGCCGAAGCTTCCGACGGACTCAAGTCGGGCAAGGCCACCTTCACCCAGATCGTGATGCCCCAGTCGGAGGTCTCGCAGATCCCCCCCTTCGAACTGGTCTTCTTCAATCCGGAAACCGCCAGCTACGAGAGCCGGCGCACCGATCCGATCTCCATCACCGTTGCCCCCGACACTCGCCTGGCCACCGCCGCACCCGGCGGGGTCGCCATCCCGGGAGCCGGCACCCAGGATGCCTCCCGTGGATCGGCCTTCGCCTCGGCGGCGGCGAAAACCCCGGATGCGGAATTCAACGACATCGTTCACAGCCCCACGGTCAATCCCCGGTGGCGCCCCGCTCCGGCCACGGTGACCAGTCGTCCCGCTTTCTGGATCGGCCAGATCATTCCCTCCCTCGCGTTTTTCGCCCTGCTCGGCCTCGGCGTCGCCCGCCGGGTCCGCCGGCAGAAACGCGAGGCGACCGGACGCAAGGAGCTTTCCTTCAGGCAGGCACGCGCCCAGGTGGAGACCGCATCCAACCGAATCGGTTTCTACCGGGCCATCCTCCAGGCGCTCGACAGCTGGAGTCGGGAAGCCGGTTCCGGTGCTGAGAAAGCCCTGCCGGAATCGCTGGCTGCGGCTCACACCGCCCTGAGCAGCCGCTCCCAGTGGCTGGTCTACGGCAGTGGCGCCGAGGATTCCGCCCGGCCGATCGATGCCAACGAAAAGGCCGAGTGCGCCCGCATTCTCGACGCCCTGGGCGAGCAACTCGACTGACCCCGGCGCCATGCCGTTCCGATTTTTCCTTTTTCCCTCTTGCCGTTTCCCCCACCGATGAGTTTCTCCTCCCGCAACCCGACTCTCTCGATCATCCCGGGCCTGTTGTTGATCCTGTTCGCGATTGCTCCCGCTTTGATCGCCGCGGACGATCCCGACGTGGTCTTCGCGGGAGGAAACCGCGCCTTCGAAGACGGGCGCTACGGCGACGCCGAGGAGATCTATCGCCGCTTGGCCGACGAGGGATTCGTCTCGGAAGAACTGTTCCTCAATCTCGGAAACACCGTCTTCCGACAGGATCGCCCGGGCGAGGCCGCGCTCTGGTATCGGCGCGTTCTCGAACTGAATCCCCGCTCTGCCGAGGCTCGCCAGAACCTTCGGGTGGTGAAACATCTCACCGGATACCGGGAGTTCGAGCTGCGGGGTGTCGATGCCTGGCTCGCGCGACTCTCTCCCGGGGAACTGGCGGCGGTTCTCTCCGGCGGCGCCTGGCTGGGGCTGCTGGCGTTCACGGTGGCGTTCGTGATCCCCAGGCTCCGGGACTGGCGTCCCCTCCTGTTCGTATTCGCCGGCCTCGGGCTGGTCGTGGCGGCGGTTTCATTCTGGGGACTTCGGCGTCAGCAGACCCGACTCGATACCGACGATCTCGCCATCGTCAGCGGAAACGACACCGCCGCTCTCGCCCAGCCCCTGCCGGACGCGGTGAAGGTGGTCGAACTCCCCCCCGGATCGGAACTGCAGATCGTGCAGCGGCGCGGTCCCTGGACCTACGTCGGAATTCCCGGCGACCTGCGTGGCTGGGTGCGCAGCGACGCCATCGGTGCGGTGCGCTGGTACGGACCCCACGCCGCCCCGCCGTTGGAAGCCGGATTGGCGGAACAGACCCGCTGATCGATCATTCGCCCTCCCGCAGATGGCACTCACGCAGCCCAAGGGCATCTTCTGTCTCGAAGGAGACTGGGACCGCGACCTGCGGACCACCATCACGGTGCTTCCGTTTCTCGAGTTGCTCGGGCAGGTGAACCGACCGCCGATTCCCTCGATCCGGCGCGACATCGGAACCGCGACCGAGTTGGAATACTACCTCCGGAAATGGTGCCTGAAACGCTACGCCCGCTACCCGATTCTCTACCTCGGATTTCACGGCGACCCCGGCGTTCTCTACCTCGGCGGCGACCGCCGGTCGCAGGTGGATCTCGACTGGCTGGAGGAAAGGCTCGCCGGCAAGTGCAAGGGACGTCTCATCCACTTCGGTTCCTGTGGCACCCTTGCGACCCACGGGAAACGACTCAATCGATTCCTGCGCACCACCGGCGCCCTCGCCGTCTGCGGTTACAAGGTCGATGTCGATTGGCTCTTCGCGGCCGCTTTCGAGATCATCCTGCTCGGGGTCATCCAGCATTACTCCCTGACCCGCCCCGGAATGGCCGCGGTGGAGCGACGGGTCAAGCAGGAGGCCGGCGGACTCGCCCGCGATCTCGCCTTCCGGCTGGTCGTCGCGCCCCGGGCTCGGTAGGTTTTCGTGAGAACCGATTTGAACAGTCGAATCCCATCCAGATTCTTTCGGTGCCCCAGGGTTGGGTCACGAAACAGGCCTACCCTGAGAAAACGCGGAGAAAGTGAAGAAGAACTTCGCCAAGCAACTCCTCTTCTTATTCTTGGTCTTCCCCGTTCCCGGGATTAGGAAGAAGACAAGGAATAGGAGGAGGAGGAGGAGGAGGAGTGTTAACCTTTTCAAGTCAGCAACCAGACCCTGTCCCGCGCCTCCAGCTAGGCGAAACGTTTTTAACGGACTACCAGGAATGGCGCTTAGTCAACAGACTCACCGCCCACCTTTGTCGCAGAGCGACAATACAACGATAGCCGGGCGTTTCAACGCCCGGACCCCGAACAGGCGGGACAAAGCGTCGCGTAGCGACCGCTCATTCTGTTTTGTAACCGTCTGAGAGTAAGCGGTCGCTACGCGACGCCCCCTCTGCTTCAGATCCCATCCCGGGCGTTAAAACGCCCGGCTACTCTTGCCTCGTCGCTCCGCGACGCATTGCATTGTTGACGCCAAAAACTAAGCACTATCCGGGCCATTGAGATTTCATTGCGCATCTCGGTCACCGGAGTTTCACGGGAGGTTCCACCAAGTCTGAATGTCGGGCCCCTCGCCCCTCGCCCCTCGCCCCTCGTTTCCACCCTTGCTCCAAAAACGCGAAACGCCGCGGCCACCCTTGCTCGGGCAGCCGCGGCGTCGCGGAAGTTGAGTTGTTCGGGAACGAGACGTCCGATCAGCCTTCGTCGCCGCTCTCGGCCAGTTCCTTGCCGGCCTGCTCGCCGAGTTCGGCCATGGCGGCCTTGCGGCTCATCTTGACGCGGCCGCGCTCGTCGACGCCGATGCACTTGGCCTTGACGATGTCGCCGACCTTGACGATGTCCTCGACCTTGCCGACGCGGAAGTCGGCCAGTTCGGAGATGTGGATCATGCCATCCTTGCCGGGCAGCACTTCCATGAAGGCGCCGAAGTTGGTGGTCGAAACGACCTTGCCCTCGTAGATCTGGCCCACTTCGATCTCGGCGAAGATGCGCTTGACCATCTCGATGGCGCGCTCCAGCCCCTCGGTCTTGGCGGCGTAGATGTTGACGGTGCCGTCGTCGTTGATGCTGATCTCGGCTCCGGACTCGGCCTGGATGCCCTTGATGACCTTGCCACCGGGCCCGATGAGTTCGCCGATGCGGTTCGGGTCGATCTTGATGGACTCGATGCGCGGAGCATGGGGGCTGATCTTGGCGGTCTCGGCGATGACGCTGTTCATCACGTCGAGGACTTGACCGCGGGTGCGGGCGGCCTTGTCGATGCCTTCGAAGAGGATGTTCAGCGGAATGCCGGCCAGCTTGAGGTCGAGCTGGTAGCCGGTGACGCCTTCGCTGGTTCCGCAGAGCTTGAAGTCCATGTCGCCGTAGAAGTCCTCGGAACCGATGATGTCGGCGAGGGTCTTGTACTGCTTCAGGTTGCCTTCCTCATCATACTCGGTCACCAGGCCGCAGGAGATCCCGGCCACGGGACGCTTGAGGGGAACCCCGGCGGCCATCAGGGCCATGCTGCCGGAGCAGACGGAGGCCATCGAGGTGGAGCCGTTGGATTCCATGACTTCGCTGGTCACGCGGAGCGCGTAGGGGAATTCCTCTTCCGACGGAATGACCGGCTCGATGGAACGCTCGGCGAGCGCACCGTGGCCGATTTCGCGACGGTTGAGGCCACCCATGCGGCCGGTTTCGCCCACCGAGAACGGCGGGAAGTGGTAGTGCAGGAGGAAGCGCTTGCTGTCCTCGCCACCGGCGTAGTTGTCGAAATACTGGCGCTCATCGAGCGGGGCCAGCGTCGCCAGGGCGAGGGCCTGGGTTTCGCCGCGGGCGAACAGCGCGGAACCGTGCGTGCGCGGCATGACGTCGATCTCGCCGGAAAGCGGACGGACGGTGTCGATGTCGCGACCGTCGCAGCGAACGCCCTTCTCCAGGATGCTGATACGGAAGGCCTTCTTCTGCAGGTATTCGAAGGCCTGCTCGATGGCAAAGTCGGTCGCCTCGGGCTCGACCTCGCGGATCTTGGCTTCCACTTCGTCGCGGAGCACCTTGACCGCCTTTCCACGCTCCACCTTGCTCGGCTTGTAGATGGCTTCCTCGATGCGGTCACCGGCAACCTCGTAGGCGATGTCGAGCAGCTTCTGCTGCACTTCCATCAGCTCGGGGGTGCGCTTTTCCTTGCCCGCGAGGCGCGCCAGTTCTTCCTGGGCGTCGATGATGGGCTGGATCGCGTTCTGGGCGAACTCGAGGGCGGCTTTGAACTGGTCCTCGGTGATTTCGTCGGCGGCGCCTTCGATCATGATGACCTTGTCACGGAGACCGGCATAAACCAGGTCGAGGACGCTGTCTTCCCGCTCTTCGAAGGTGGGATTGGCGATGAATTCACCGTTGACCATTCCGACGCGCACCGCGCCAATCGGGCCGGCGAAGGGAATGTCGGACACGCAGAGGGCGGCGGAAGCACCGTTCATGCTGATGATGTCGGCATCGTGGACGCCATCGGCACTCAGGAGCAACGACACGATCTGGGTGTCGTAGAGGTAGCCTTTCGGGAAAAGCGGACGCAGGGGGCGGTCCGTCATCCGGCAGGTGAGAATTTCCTTTTCCGTGGGTCGGCCTTCACGCTTGAAGTAGCCTCCGGGGAACCGGCCCGCCGCGGCGGCCTTTTCCTTGTATTCCACGGACAGAGGGAACCAGCTCTGGCCCTCGCGAATGGAGGTCTGGGACACGGCCGTCACCATGACGACGGTTTCTCCGACCTGCAGGGTGACCGCTCCATCGGCAAGCTTACCCATCTTGCCGGTCTGGAGGGTGATTTCATGAGCGCCAACCTGGCACTTTACGGTTTCTATACTCATTTTGTTTTTTGCTTTCAGTGAAAATGGGGGGATCGCGAGAGCGGAAGACCAATCGCTGAGGAACTCCGGAGCGCGGTAGGATTATCCGCGAAAGGTGGGATGAACCGTCGAACGCCAACGCAGAGGAACGGGCGAAGGAAGAAGGTTTCTGTTTTCGAAACTCGCCCTTTCGTTGGAACGCCCGCTTTCAAGAGGGCGGCTCCTCTGGGGGATGATCAGGCGTCACCCGCTATCCCTGAAGAGGGAACCAAGCATGGGGGCGACTGGCCCGGCAGCTTGGATCGCGAGAAAGGACGAAACGAAAAAGCGCCGGTGACTACCGACGCAGTTTCAGAGCCTTGATGACCTTCTGGTAGCGCTCGTTATCCGTTTTCGCGAGATAATCGAGCAGCTTCCGGCGCTGGGCGACCAGCATCAGCAGGCCGCGACGCGAGGAAAAATCCTTCTTGTGGTTGGAGAGGTGTTCGGTCAGATCCTTGATGCGCCAGGTCAGACGTGCGACCTGGACATCGGCGCTGCCGGTGTCACCTTCGTGGAGTTGGAACTCCTTGATATCTGTAGCTGCTTCACTCATTGCCAGACAGGGGTGGCATCACCTTGATGCCGATAGTAGTGGGGTCCTTTTCGTTCTTTCGTGTAACGGCGGTGAAAGAATCACAAGAATCGGATCTTGCAATGAAAACCTGTCCGGAAATTTCAGGAATTTTCGGGCTCGCTGTCCGGACTGCGATTTGAAATCGTAAACATTGCGGGCCTACTCCGGAAATCCCTCGATTCCCGACTCACAAGGTCTACGGCGAAAACGTCTCCCCATGCCCGCTAGCGACTCCATCGAGATTCCCAACCGCATTCCGGTAATGGTGCTGCCTTGCACGCTGTTTCCGCACTGCCTCATGCCGCTGTTCATCTTCGAGCCGCGATATCGGGAAATGCTGCGGACCTCATTGGAATCCGATCGTTTCTTCTGCATCGGCACCAGCGATCCGGATGCCGATCCGGACAACGACAAACGCTCGGTGGCCCCGATTTCCACCGCCGGCCTGATCCGTGCCTGCGTCAAGCACGACGACGGCACGTCCCACCTGCTGCTCCTGGGCACCCAGCGCGTCCGGTTCGTCGATTGGCTCCAGCAGCAGCCATTCCGAATTGCCGCGGTCGAACCGGTGGCCTGCGAAAACGAGAATCCGTCACTCGCCGACCAGCTGGTCGAGGAGGTGATCGAACTCACGACCGACCTGGCCGGGGAGGGCCGCGCCATGTCCGACGAGGTTCACGATCACCTCCGCACCATCGACGATCCCTCCACCGTGGCCGATGTCGTCGCTCACAGCTTCATCAGCGAACCGCACCAACGGCAGGAACTGCTGGAAACCCTCGAAGTCAGCGAGCGCCTTCACCGCCTCTCCCAGTTCCTCCAGGCCAGGATCGCCGATCAATCCTGAGCCTTCCCGGCCCCCGCCTTACGCCGGGCTTCCTCGGCCGCCTCCGCCAGTTGCGCCTCCAGGTCGCGCACCCGTTTCCGATGCTCCTTGCGAACGGCGAGCAGGTCGTAGAGCGCCAGCATCAGCACCAACCCGACCATCAGGAAGCAGATGCCCCAGAAGAGGAGGAACGCGAGCGGACTCTTCATCAATCCGTCCCCCAGGAAGACCGCTCCCCCGAATACCAGCAAGAGCGTGAGCAGGGTCAATCCGAAGAGGGCATTGCGTCGAAAACGCCGGTTCTTCAGCACCACGGTGCCGAACGCCATTCCGATGGCCACCCGCTTGGTCGCTCTATCCCCTGCCCTGTTCCGGTCGTTCTCGCTCACCATTTCCATGAAAGCAAAAACGCAGAAAGAGGGGAAGCAAGGAAGGAACGAGTGAAGAGTAATGAGTGAAAAGTGATGAGTGGTTTTGGCTGCTTCGCTCGGAAGTAGCCGTCCTCTTTGCGACTCCTCACTTGTCACTCATTACTCATCACTCGCGCCCAAACCGCCGAGTTGACGACTCGAACTCCCATCCGTTACCATCGCAACCATGCCCACCCCGAAGCGCCTCCCGGTGCTGAAAACCTACAAACTCTACATCGGCGGGAAGTTTCCCCGCACCGAGAGCGGACGCACCATGATCGCCACCGACGCGAAGACCGGCGAGCACCTCGCCCACTACTGCCACGCCTCCCGCAAGGACCTCCGCGACGCCGTGCGGGCGGCCCGGAGCGCCCAATCCGGCTGGGCGGGAGCCACCGCCTACCTCCGCGGCCTGATTCTCTATCGAATGGCGGAAATGCTGGAGAGCCGACGCGACACCTTCGTCGGCGAGCTTCGCCAAGGGGCGGGACTTTCCGAGTCGAAGGCGACCGAGGAAGTCGATGCCGCCATCGACCGGCTCGTGTGGTTCGCCGGCTGGACCGACAAGCTCTCGCAGGTCTACGGGTCGGTGAATCCCGTGGCCGGCTCTTATTTCAATTTCACCACGCCCGAGCCCACCGGCGTGGTCGGCATTTTCGCGCCGGACTCCCCCGCCCTGCTCGGACTCGTGAGCACGATGGCCTCGACCATCCTCACCGGGAACAGTTGCGTCGTGCTGGCCTCGGAAACCTGCCCCCTGCCCGCCGTCAGTCTCGCCGAGGCGCTGGCCACCAGCGACCTGCCCGGCGGCGTGGTCAATGTCCTCACCGGGAAGCGCGACGAACTCGCCAACTGGCTCGCCGAGCACAGGGACATCAACGCCGTCCTCGACGCCAGCGGCGATCCCGAGATCGCCAGGACGCTGCAAGCGGGCAGCGCCGTGAACGTGAAGCGCTTCGCCAGTCACGCCTGCGAGAAACCGCGAGACTGGTTCGGCGATCCCGGCCGCGATCCCTATCGGATCCTCGATACCGTCGAGTTCAAGACCGCCTGGCATCCGGTCGGGGTGTGAGCGGAGGCTACCAAAGGGAAAAATGAAACGCCTGCTCCTGTCGCGCAAACGCTGGAAGATCGCAGGCATTTTCCTCCTGAGCGTCGTCCTCTTGATGACGACGTGGTTTCCGCGAAACTATCACTTCGCCTTCGACAGCCACCACCAAATTGAGGAGGCCACGTTTTTCCAGTGGGTGGCGGGATGGTTCGGAGACTGGAACCTCGGCCCGCTGACAGTCGACCTCGTCGAAGGGCCCTACGTTCATCAAGGACGAAACCACACGCGCTCGAGCTACAGGTGGCACAAGGAGCGGCTTCACCCGGAAGCCGACTTGGTTGCGTGGATCGCGGACGATCACGGATTTCGCTTCGCGATCGCGAGATTTCCCGATTCGAGAGGTTTCCTCGTCTATTGCGGAAATCCCGAAATCCAGGATTTCCGATACAGGAGCAGCGCCCAGCACGTTGGAAACCAGGCGGGACAGATTGGCCTTCCTTTCTCCCCTCCCTCCAAGAATGATCCGCCCCGGCTGCAATATCTCTCAATGATCGCCTGGCGCCCGACAAAGATCGATTTCAGAAAAGGCACCACAGGGCCTCCTGCGGTAGGACGTGCCATTTCGTTGCCCGGGGAAGATCCCATAGAAAACTGGGCTTTCCGTTTCCATTTTTCCGGAAAAAGCGATGCGGGAGATCCCATCGCTGGATCATTCACTATCGCCTTCGATCATGAGACCCGAAAATGGCGAATTTTCGAGCGAACCTACCCGCAGCCGGAAGGTCTCGGCTCCTGGATCGCCCCGGAAAAGGCGGTCGAGGTGTCCTTTCCCGACGGTTTCGATCCCTCGTGAGGGGAAAAAACCAACCTGATCGCGCAATCAGGATTCGTTTTCAGGAGCGGAAAAATCGTTTAAGATCTCTTAACGATTCTCCCCCATGAAGCGTGCCCTTCTCATTGTTCTCGATTCCGTAGGCATTGGCCACGCGACCGATGCGGCGGACTTCGGGGACGAGGGTGCGGATACCGTCGGCCACATTCTCGAGGAGCGCCCCGAGACCTCGCTGCCGAATCTCGAGCGCTGCGGCCTCCACGCCGCACGATCTTTGGCCGCCGGAGATGAAACGCCCAAATCCGACGGCGTGGATTCCGCTTGGTCTTTCGGTTCCATGCGCGAAAAATCGGTCGGAAAAGACACCACCACCGGTCATTGGGAGATCGCGGGCACCCCGCTCGACGAACCCTTCGCCACCTACAAGGAGTTTCCCCCGGAAGTCGTTCAGGCACTTGAAGAAGCGTGTGGTTTTTCCTTCATTGGTAATTACGCGCAATCCGGCACCGTGATCCTCGATGAGCTTGGGGAAAAGCACCTTGAGACCGGAAAACCGATTCTCTACACCAGCGCCGATTCGGTCATGCAGATCGCGGCGCACGAGGAGGTGATCCCGGTGGAGGAACTCTACCAGATCTGCAAATACGCCCGCCACATCTGCGACAAGCTCCGCATAGGGAGGGTCATCGCCCGCCCCTTCCTCGGCCAACCCGGCCATTTCGAGCGCACCTCCAACCGACGCGATTTTTCCCTCAAGCCGCCGCCGAATGTCCTCAACGCCCTCAATGACCGCGGAATTCCCGTGGTCTCCGTCGGGAAGATCTCGGACATCTTCGCCGGCTCGGGCATCGCCCTTTCCCATCACACCAAGTCGAATGCCGAGGGCATGACCACCATCGAGGACCTCTGGCTCGATGGCGATTTCGAGGACGACCACCTCGTCTTCGTGAATCTGGTCGATTTCGACATGCTCTACGGCCACCGCCGCGATGTCCCCGGCTACGCGCGGGCACTGGAGTCCTTCGACTCCTGGCTCGGCGATTTCCTGAGCAAGATCCGGCGCTTCGATCTCGTCATCATCACCGCCGACCACGGCAATGATCCGACCTGGACCGGCACCGACCACACCCGCGAACAGGTTCCCCTGCTGGTGCACGCACCGGGCCTCAAGGGAAGCCTCGGCACCCGCGAAACCTTCGCCGATGTCGCCGCCACCCTCACCGATTGGTTCGGCCTCGATCCCTGGCCCGTCGGCCGCTCGGTCCTGACTGGACAGGGTTAGGTCCGGGACCTTACCCTGTCTGAACGCGGGAAACCCTTTCTCCCCGTTCCACGCTCCCACCTCTCGACCATGCTCCCCATCCTCGTCGCTCTCATCGTTTTCTTCACCGACGTCATTGTCGCGTTTTTCGTCTTCAACATGCTGGTCCGCCGCGGCAATCCCATGGCGCTGCCCATTGCCGCCTTCATCGTCCTCGCAGGCATCGTAAGCGCGGTGATGATCTGGATGAATTTCCCGCTGATGATGGAAACCCAGGGCTGAAGTCCGTTTCTCCACTCCAACTTCTTCGCTCGCTCCCGCTGCCGTGCACGTTCCCTCGCTGATCGAGAAGAAACGCGAAGGCGGCGAACTCGCCGACGGGGAAATCCGCTCTCTCATCGCCGCCTTCACCGACGGCGACCTGCCCGACTACCAGATGTCGGCCTTGGCGATGGCGATCTTTTTCCGCGGGATGAACGCGGACGAGACCGCGTCACTGACTCGCGCCATGCTGGAATCGGGCGAGGTTTTCTCCTGGCCCGACGATCATCCTCCCATCGTCGACAAGCACAGCACCGGCGGCATCGGCGACAAGGTCTCGCTGGTGCTCGCTCCCCTTCTCGCCTGCGACGAGGTCTGGGTGCCCATGATCTCCGGGCGCGGGCTCGGCATCACCGGCGGTACGCTCGACAAGCTGGAGGCGATTCCCGGCTTCAACGTCAACGTCAGCCAGGCCGATGCGCTCGCCCAATTGGAGAAGATCGGCGTCGTCATGATGGGACAGACCGCCGACATCTGTCCAGCCGACAAGAAACTCTACGCCCTCCGGGACGTCACCGGCACGGTACCGAGCATTCCGCTGATCGTGGCCTCCATCATGTCGAAGAAACTGGCCGAATCGCTCGACCGTCTCGTTCTCGATGTGAAACACGGGTCCGGCGCGTTCATGAAGTCCGAGGACGATGCCCGTTTGCTCGCCGATGCCATGCGCGTGGTCGGAGAATCGATGGGGGTCCGGGTCACCACCCTGCTCAATTCCATGGATGAACCGCTGGGACACTCGGTCGGCAACGCGCTCGAAGTGCGGGAGGCGATCGACACTCTCCAGGGCCGGGGACCAGGCGATCTCGTGGCCATCACCCTCGATCTCGCCACCGAGGTCGCGGAGGCCTCGCGGGAACAGCTCGCGTCCTGGCTCGACGACGGCACCGCCTGGGAGAAATTCGTCGATCTCGTCGAGGCCCAGGGAGGCGGCGCGACCTGCCTCGATCGCTACGCCGAAATTCATCCGGCCCCGGTCGTCCGTCGTATCGAGTCCGACCGCGCAGGCACGCTTGCCCGCGTCGATGCCGCCAGCGTCGGCCACGCCAGCCTCGAACTCGGCGCGGGCCGGGCCAGGGCCGAAGACGCCGTCGATTTTTCCGTCGGCTTCAGCGAAATCGCCAAGTGTGGGCAAGCCCTTTCCCGCGGCGACACCCTCGCCGTGGTGCACGCCCGCAGCGGGTCCGACGCCGACGAAGCCGAGCGGCGATTCCGCGCGAGCTTGACCTTCGAGTGAAGACTGGCAGGCTGGGAAACGATGTTGACCAAGAAACTCGGCCTCGGTATCGCCCCCCTGTTTTTCCTCGCTGCCTGTGATCAGGTCAGCGAACCACCCGTGGTCTACTCGCCGGAACCGACCGTCGAGAGCCTCGTGGAAACCGTGCTCACCAGCGACAGCAATTTCCGCGATGTCTCCTTCGCCAGGCTGATCGAAGTCTCCACGGGTCACAAGGTGCTGCCCGTCGCTCCCGAGGCGGGAGTGGATGCCGAGATCCTCGCCGGGATCCGCCGGGCCATGGCCCGGACTATGGAGCGGATGAACCGACCCGACAGCATCACCAACCAGGAACGGCGCATCAACGAGTGCAGCGCCCATTTCGAGGAAGCGCTCCTGCATTTCATCACCGAACAGCCCGGCCTGACCTGCGAATTGCCCCGCAACGCCGAGGGGAACCTGCAGCGGGCCGGCTACCCCGATCTCATGATCACCCACGAGGCCAGCGGACGCATCGCCTACCTCGATCCCAAGCTGGTCGAAACCGGTTCCCTCGATTCCAGCCTGCGCACCTTCTACTTCACGCCCAAGGCCGAGACCGGGAAGATCCTCCACGACGGTCACCACCTCCTCATCGGGATCGAGCACGACGGCAACACCGGGAAGTGGCAGTTCCTCCGCTGGCACCTGGTCGACCTGTCCGGTTTCAAGGTTCGTCTCAAAGCCGAGTTCCAGGCCGACAACCGCGACATCTACCGCCCCGAGCTGATCCTGGAATCGGGCGGACCGCGGGAAAGCGAGGATTGAAGAGGGGCTTGGGACACCGAGACGCCGAGTTCAGCCGCGCCTTCCAACACTCCAACAATCCAGCCGCCCCAATCCCCTTGACAAAAGGGCCGCCGGCAGGTCCCTTGGTCGCCACGGATTTCCACCCCCATGAGCCACAAGAAACTGATCAACGACCCCCTAAAGGTGGCCGACGAACTCGTCGAAGGCCTCGTCGAAGCCTACAACGGTGATTGCGTCCACGTCGGACAGCGTTCCCTGGCCCTGAAGAACATTCCCGACAACAAAGTCGCCCTGCTCGTGGGCGGCGGCAGCGGCCACGAACCGATCTACCACGGTCTCGTCGGCAAGAATCTCGCGGACGGAGCGGCTTGTGGCGACATTTTCGCGGCTCCGCCTCCGGACATCGTCCTCGAGGCCACCCAGGCGGTAAACAAGGGCAACGGCGTCCTCTATCTCTACGGCAACTACGCCGGCGACGTGATGAACTTCGACATCGGCGCCGA
Source organism: Verrucomicrobiia bacterium (assembly GCA_030432615.1). Taxonomy (GTDB): domain Bacteria; phylum Verrucomicrobiota; class Verrucomicrobiia; order Verrucomicrobiales; family DEV007; genus JAEUHH01. The sequence continues at coordinate 8,255 of JAUIGT010000011.1, read as the reverse complement.
ACTCGCCGAGGAAGAAGACATCGACGTGCGCACCGTCCTCATCTGGGACGATGTCTGCTCGGCTCCGCCTACCCAGAAGGAAAACCGACGCGGCATCGCCGGCCTGGTACCGATCGTAAAGCTCGTCGGCGCCGCCTCGCAGTCGGCCCAGTCGCTGGACGAACTGGAAACCTTCGCGAAGAAGGCCGTGCTCAACACCCGCTCCGTGGGCGTCTCCATGTCCCCCGGCTCCATTCCGGCCACCGGCAAGCCAACCTTCGACATCGATCCCGACAAGATCGGGCTCGGCATGGGCATTCACGGGGAACCCGGCGTGGCCGAGATCCCGATGAAGTCCGCCGACGAACTCACCCCGATGATGCTCGACCTCATCTTCGAGGATTACGAGAAAGACGAGGAGATCGACGCCCTCGCCGAAGGCGACGAGGTCCTCCTTTTCGTCAACTCGCTGGGCTCGACCACGATGATGGAACTGCTCATCGCCCTGCGCAAGGCGCGCGAGATCCTCAACGAGAAAGGCATCAAGACCTACGACGTGATCGTCGGACCGCTCGTCACCTGCCAGGAAATGTCCGGCATCTCCTTCAGTCTCACCAAGCTGGATGACGAACTGAAGAAGGCCTGGGATCTCCCCTGCCAGTCTGTCTGTTTCTCCAAGATGGAAGGCCGCTACGGCGGCTGATCCAATCCAGCATTCAAGACTTCCAAATTTCCGCTTCCCACTTCTCATGGCCAAGGAATCCCTCTCACCGAACGAATGCCGCGACATGCTTCTCGCCGTGGCCGACAAGATCATCGAGTCCGAACCCATCCTCACCGATGCCGACCGCGCCCTGGGCGACGGCGACCACGGCATCGGGATGGAACGCGGGATGAAGGCCGTGAAGGAAAAGCTCGAGGGACAGGACTTCGACAGCATCGACAAGCCCTTCACCACCATGGGGATGGCCATGATGTCGAGCATGGGCGGCGCTTCGGGCGCCGTTTTCGGAACGCTCTTTCGGGCGGGAGGCAAGGCCCTCGCCGAAGCCGAATCACTGGGCGCCGCGCAGGTCGCCGCCTTCTTCACCGCCGCCGCCGAGGGCGTTCAGAAACGCGGTGGCGCCAAGCCTGGTGACAAGACCATGGTCGATGCCCTCGTTCCCGCCGCCGAAAAGGCCGAGGAAATGAAGAGCGAATCGCTCGCCACGGCCATCGCCGCCGTCGCCGAGGCGGCCGAAGCCGGCAAGGTGGCCAGCGAAGACCTGATCGCCACCATGGGCCGCGCCAAGACGCTCGGCGAGCGCTCCCTCGGAAAACCCGACGCCGGCGCCGTCAGCGTCTCCATCATTGTTGCCACGATGAGCGACTACGTCGCGAGCTGACCTCGCCTCTCCGCCATTCCCTTGTTTCCGGAGGGGCTACTTGCCGGCCTTCTTCCCTCCGTAGATGAACCACAGGTTGCGGATGTAGATCAGCCACCCGGTGGACTGCCCGAGGAATCCGACGATCTCGACGCGCCAGATGAAATAGGTCATCAGCATCGAGGAGCCCACCAGGCTCAGCCACCAGAACGAGGGCGGCACCACCGCCGACTTCACCTTTTCGCTGGCCCACCACTGCACCAGCATCCGGCCCATGAAGAGGGCCTGGCCGAGAAAGCCGAGGGCCACCCAGAAGATCCCGGTCCAGGCCGTGATGTCGAGCACCCGGAAGAGAACCGGCAAAGACGCGTTCCTCGCGTGGATTTCCTCGAGAAACTGATCTCCGGAAAAAATCTGCGGTCTTCCGCCCTTCTCCTCGGGCTCGAAGATCACCACCATCCTGCCGTCGAGTTCCTCCACATCGAGCGCCACCAATCGATCCGAAAGATTGAAGGGCGGACGCAGCTTCTGCCCCGGCGCGGGGGCGATCCCGGCCTCGTAGAGTCCCCACCACACCAGCGGCGGCAGCAGGACCACCGCGGCGATGACCAGGACCAAGGTTCGTCGGCGAAAAGGCATCGCCATTCTTCGGTGAAGAGTCACTCGCAATCAAGTACCAGCGATCACCGCTCCGTTTGCTTCCGCCAGTCTTTCCCGTAGATTCCCGGTTCCCATTTCTGACGGTCTCCCCATGCTTCCCTGGTTCCAAAACGATCGATTCCCCCTCTACCTCGCGCCGATGGCCGGCGTGACGGACCTGGTGTTTCGTCGCATCTGCAAGGAACTCGGCGCCGACGTCATGGTGACCGAATTCGTCTCCGCCGAGGGCATCATGCAGGCGGATCACCGCACCCGTCGCTACACCGAGTTCGACGACGAGCAGCGCCCGGTCGGCGTCCAGCTATTCGGCGCCGACGGCCCGCGCATGGCCGAGGCGGCCAACAAGATCATCGACTGGAAGGCGCCCGACTTCATCGACATCAACTTCGGCTGCCCGGTGAAGAAGGTGGTCTCGAAGAACGGCGGTTCCAACCTGCTGCGCGACTGCCCCACCCTCACCGAGGTGGCTTCCTCCATCGTCAAAGGCGTCGCCCATCGCGTCCCCGTCACCGCCAAGATCCGCATCGGCTGGGACTCGAATTCCGTCAACGCTCCCCACGTCTGCCGCCTCCTCGAGGATTGCGGCGTCGCCGCCATCGCCATCCACGGACGCACCCGCGCCCAGGGTTACTCGGGCGAAGCCGATTGGGAGGTCATCGCCGAATGCGCCGAAGCGGTCTCCGTCCCCGTCATCGGCAACGGCGACATCGCCACCGGAGCCGACGTCGAGCACCGCAGGACCACCACCGGCGTCCGCGGCGTCATGATTGGCCGCGCCGCGATGCAGCATCCGTGGGTCTTCCGCGAGGCCAAGCACTACCTCGCGCACGGAGTCCAGCTCGACCCGGTCACGGCCGAAGAACGCTGGGAGATGATTCTCCGCCACGTGCGGATGGCGATCGATTGGGGTCGCTATGGACCCGAGAAATACACCCTCCAGTCGATGCGCTCCCGTCTCATGGCCTACTCGCGCGGTCTCCCCGGCGGCAAGCAGCTCCGCTCCCGCTTCTCCACGGTCGAGTCCGTCCCCGAACTGGAAGACATCGCCGCCGATTACCTGGCTTGGCATTCTCAGCGAGAGGAAACAGCACTCGCCATTTCGGCCTGAAACGAAAGCCTCTTCGAGGCGGGTTCCCGCCGGACTTTTCCTTGCCAAGTACCGGCCCGCCATGGTGAGTTGAAAGTCCCGATGAATTCCACCGACCTCTCCTCACTCGACCTCGAAAACCTATCGCTAAGCGATTTCCCGCCGGCGCTGGTCGCCTGCGCGGTCATCGGGGCACTGGTCCTCTACATCGTCATCTGGGCCGTCATCTCCTCGTTCCTGCAGAAGAACGTCCGCGCCATTCCCGAGTCGCACCGACAGCTGCGTCCTGGCAGCGTCTGGCTGCTCCTGATTCCCCTCTTCAACATCGCCTGGCTGTTCATCGTCACCCGCAGGATCTCCGCATCCTGGAAAAGCTTCTTCTCGGAACGCGGCGACGCCGATGTCGGCGGCTGCGCGGCAACACCCGGTCTCTGGTTCGCCATCACCAACGCCTTCTGCAACCTGGCCCAGTTCATCCCCAACACCATCGTCCAGGTGCTGGTGCTCGGGGTCAGCCTCGCGTTCTTCATTCTCATGATCGTCTACCTGATCCTGATCAACGACCTCCGACACAAAGCGGAAAAACAGCCCGAGTCCTCCAGCGAACCTGTTTGACGCCTTGATCAGGCTCCGCCACACCTTCGCGTTCCGCGCGTTTCTCGCGCTCGTCCCCTGGCTGATCGCTTCGACCGGCGCCGCGGCGGAGGAAATCTATCCCGATCGCCCCATCCAGGTCATCGTGCCCTTCGGCGCCGGGGGCAACAGCGACACCGTCGCGCGCGTCATCCAACGCGCGGTCGCCGATCACGACCTCCTGCCCCAACCACTCGTCGTCCAGAACGTGCCCGGCGCCGGCGGCACCATCGGCAGTCGGCGAGCCCTCCATGCCGATCCCGACGGCTACACCCTGCTCTTTCTCCACGAGGGAATCATCACCGCGCGCTACTCCGGGGCGGCCTCCTGGAGTTGGCACGATTTCGAACCCATCGCCGCCACCGGGCGCAACGGCGGCGTCATCGCCGTGGCCGAGGATTCTCCCTTCCGCAGTCTCACCGACCTGCTCGAGGCGATTGCGAATGAACCGGACACCCACACCTTCGCCACCAACATCGGGGCGCCCGCGCATTTCTGGGCCATGCGGCTGGAGAATGCGAAACCCGGAGCTCGCTTTCGCTACGTCCAAGCCGGCGGCGGCGCGGCCCGGTTCCATGCGCTCAAGGGCGGACACGTCGAGGCCACCGCTTTCTCGGTCGCGGAATTTCTCTCCTACCGCGACGGAGGACTCCGCGCGCTTGCCCTGATGGCGGAGGATCGCGACTCGACGCTCGCCGGAATTCCCACCGCCCGCGAACAGGGTATCGATCTCGTCTCCAGCAACCTCCAGTGCTGGTGGGCGCCGGCGGGCACGCCGCCTGAAAGAACCGCCGTCATCGCCGAGGCCCTTCGCGCCGCCATGGAAACGCCCGAGTTCCGCGAATTCGCCGCCAGCCAGCAGATCGAGCCGCTTTTCCTCACTGGCGAAGCGCTCGAAGCCGAACTCGCCAATCGAGAAACCGAGATCGCCCAAGTCGCACCCCGCGCCATCGCCGGCCTGCCGAATCTGCCGCTGGTTCTCGCCCTTCTCGCGGCCGTCGCCGGAGTCGGCGCGTTTCTCATTCGCCCGCGGGCCACCCGACAGGGTAAGGTCGGCGACTCCACCCTCTTGCCTCGCCGGGCTCTCGGGCTGGTCGCCCTCACCCTCGGATATGCCCTCGTGCTCGCTCTCGCGCCGATTCCGTTTTTCTGGCCGACCTTCGCCTTTCTCCTCGCCACGGGCGTCCTTCTCGGCAACCGGCACCGCATCGCCCTGCCCGCCTTCGTGGCATTCGCCGCCCTGGTGGCCTTCGGATTGCCGTGGGTCTTCGAAACCGTCTTCGGGATCGCCCTGCCATGAACGCCGAGCTTTTCTCTCCCCCGATCCTCGGTCTCATCGCGCTCGGCACCGGGCTCGGCATCGTCGTCGGCGCCATTCCCGGACTCACCGGCGCCATGCTCATCGCGCTGAGCCTGCCCCTCACCTTCGCCATGTCCGGCGACGCGGCGCTGGCGCTGCTCGTCTCCATGTACGTGGGCTCGGTCAGCGGCGGACTCATCACCGCGACCCTGCTGAAAATGCCGGGCACACCGGCCTCGGTCATCACGACGCTCGACGGCTACCCGATGGCGGCGGGCGGTCGTCCCGGGCGCGCCCTCGGACTGGGCATCGGGGCTTCGCTGGTCGGCGGCCTGGTCTCGTGGATCTTCCTCCTCCTCCTCGCCCGCCCCGCCGCCACCTGGTCGACCAAGCTTTCGCCCTTCGACCTGTTCGCTCTCGTCCTCGTGGCCCTGGTCTCCATCGCCGCCATCAGCGAACGGGAACGCGGCGGACTCTGGCGGGGCCTTTTCTCGGCGCTCCTCGGCTGTCTCTTCGCCATGCCCGGTCTGCATCCCGCCACCGGCGAGCCGCGTCTCACCTTCGGCTTCGTTGAGATGAACGACGGCTTCAAGCTCCTGCCCGTCCTCATCGGGCTCTTCGCCTTCAACCAGATCATCCAGGACGCGCTGAAACCGACCGCGGCTCCAGAAACCGCCGCCTCGGGAAATCGCGACTCGCTTTTGGTCTCGGTCCGCGACTGGCTCCGACAGGGAGGCAACCTGTTCCGCTCCTCGGTGCTCGGCACTCTCATCGGCATCCTGCCCGGGATCGGCGCCAACGTCGGTTCCACCGTGGCCTACGGGGCGACGCGCTCGTTTTCGAAGGAGCCGGAGAAGTTCGGCACCGGCTGCGATGAGGGCGTGGTCGCCTCGGAATCCGCCAACAACGCCACCGTCGGCGGCGCCCTCATTCCCCTGATCGCCCTCGGCATCCCGGGCAGTGTCATCGACGCGGTGCTGCTCGGCGCCTTCGTCATCCACGGCCTCCAGCCCGGCCCCCTCCTTTTCCGCAACCACCCGGAAACCGTCCACATGGTGACAGGCAGTTTCCTCGTCGCCAATGTCATCATGTTCGTCTTCATGCTGGCCGCCGCCCGCTGGCTGGTGAAACTCAGCCGCGTTCCGCTCGCCTGGCTGGCGCCACCGGTGATCGTCTTCTGCATCGTCGGCTCCTACGCCCTCGCCAATCGGATGTTCGATGTCTGGGTCATGCTCGGCTTCGGGCTGTTCGGTTTCCTGATGAACCGGTTCCGCATTCCCCTCGCCCCCTTCGTCATCGGCTTCGTCCTCGCCCCGCTCGCGGAGGAAAACCTCTCCGCCGGATTGATGGCCTCAGGAGGAAGCTGGCTCCCGCTCTTCACCGAGCCCTTCGCCCTCGCCTGCCTGGTGATCGCGGCGGCGGCGGCATTTCTTTCAATTCGAAAACCGAAAGATTCCCGCCTAGGGTAGCGTCTCAGTGCCTGCCACTGCTCAACCGCCCCGTTCCGTCTTCCATGCGTTTCCGCCGTTTCCTTCTCACCGTTCCTCTCCTCTTCGCGATCGTGTTTCTGTCCTCCTGCGCAACGCTCCCCGGCTCCGGTGACCGGCTCGATTCCGACGCCGTCTACCGGGCCCAGGATGACGCCTTCCGGCCCCTGGCCCGCTGAAACCGTTTCGCGAATGAAGGCGCTCTCCCGTTTTCTCCGGCGTCTCCTGCGACCGGGCCGGCAATCGTCCCGCTGGCGACGCTTCCTCGTGGCGCCGCTGTCGTGGCTCAGCCTTCTGGGAACGCTGGCCGTCTTGGTCATCGCGATCTACTTCCAGGCCAAGGCGCTGACCTTCCCGATGGCGAAGCTGGAGGAACTGCCCCAGCGGACCCTCGTTTTCGACCGCCACGAGCAGCCACTCGGCCACGTGTCCGGCCATGGAGAGAACCGGGTCGCGATTTCCGCGGACGACCTCTCCCCTCATCTCGTGAAGGCCTTGCTGGCCCGCGAGGACAGTCGATTCTACGACCATGGCGGGATCGACTTTCGCGGTCTCGCTCGCGCGACGCTCCGCAACCTGGCCGCGGGCGGTTTCGAGCAGGGTGCCTCCACCCTGACCATGCAGCTGGCGCGCAACACCTGGGGCCTGCGGCAGAAGACGGTGGCCCGAAAACTCCAGGAGATGGCGCTGGCCCAGCGACTGGAACGCAGGCTGACCAAGGACGAGATCCTGGTGCACTACCTCAACCGGGTCTACTTCGGCGCGGGCTTCTACGGCATCGAACGCGCCGCCCAGGGCTATTTCGAAAAGCCGACCCGCGAACTCACGCTGGGCGAGAGCGCGATGCTGGCGGGCGTGATCCGCGGGCCCAGCGTGCTGAATCCCTTTCGCGACCTCGAATCCGCGAAAACCGTTCGCAACGAGGTCCTCGACCGGCTCGTCGTCGAAAGCGTCATCACCGAAGCCGAGGCGGACGCGGCCCGCAACGAACCTGTGAACCTGCGTCCGCCCGGGCAGCGCAGTTCCACCGGCAGCTACGTGCTCCAGACGATTCACGATGTTCTCGGCGACATGCTCTCGGACGAGGACATCGCCCTCGGCGGTCTCCGGGTATACACCACCATCGATCCCGCCATGCAGGAGGCGGCCCTGCGCAGCCTGGATTCGCACCTCACCCAGGTGGAAAATCGATCCGGCTTTCCCCACCCTACCCGAGCCGCCAGCGGGGGAAAACCCGACTACGTGCAGGGCGCGGTCGTTTCCCTGGAGAATTCGTCCGGGGCCATTCTTGCCCTGGTCGGTGGACGCAGCTTCGAGGAAAGCCCTTTCAATCGCGCGCTCAACGCCGAACGGCAGTGCGGCTCGACTTTCAAGCCCCTCGTCTACGCGGTGGCCTTCGATCGCGGCGGACTCATGCCCGGCACGTGGATCAGCGACGACCCGGTGAACTACGATCTCGGCAACGGGCAGACCTGGAATCCCGGGAACAGCGACGGACAGTTTCTCGGCAACCAGCCGGCCGCCCTCGGCCTCATCCGTTCCCGCAACACCATGTCGGTGCGCGTCGGACAGATCGCCGGACTGGAGAACGTGCGCAGCCTGGGACGAGCGTTGAAGATGGGCGAGCTTCCCGAGTCGCCGGTGGTGTTTCTCGGTGGATTCGAGACCACTCCCATGACCATCACCAGCGCCGCCAGCACCCTGGCGGCGAAGGGGGAAAACCGGGCCCCGTTTCTCATCGCCCG
>JAUIGT010000496.1 GCA_030432615.1 Verrucomicrobiia bacterium | reverse complement strand
GAACCGGAAGCGGCCCCGGAACCCGAACCGGCCGCCATGGGCACCAACGTAGTCGGTGACGGTCCGCCGGATGGATTCGGCCTCCGCGCCGGTGGCGGTGGCGGTGTCATCGGAGGGACCGGCACCGGCAAGAAGCTCGGCGGCGGCGGCGGCAGCAAGTTCGGCTGGTATGCCGGCAAGGTGCAGAACGCCGTGGCCACCGCCCTGCGCACCAACACCGCGACGCGGTCGGCGGTGATGACCATCGAGGTGAAGATCTGGGCCGACCAACTCGGACGCGTCACCCGCGCGCAGCTGGTCAATTCCACCGGTGACCGCGGCCTCGACCAGGCGCTGTCCAACGAGGTCCTCGCCTCGATCCAGCTTCCGGAGCCCCCTCCCTCCGACATGCCGATGCCCATCAATCTCCGCATCACGGCCCGCCAACCCTGAGAATCCCACCCCCGCACTCCCCTCGACACGACCCGCCACCGTTTTCCTCCTTCCCGCTCGCTCGTGAATTCCTTCCTCATGAAGTTCCCCGTCTCCATCGTCAGCCTTTCCTCCCTGACCCGCGTTTCCCTCGGCCTGCTTCTCTGCCTGCCGACGATCCCGGCTCAGTCCCAGGAAGAAGACACCATTCCGCTTCCGTCTCCCGCGCCGCTGACCGACTCGCTGGCAATGACGGACAACGCCACCTCGGCTCCGTCCGAATCCGGGGCCGCCCCGGATTCCGATGCTCCCGCCGATGCCGAGGAAGGTGCCGACGCGGAAGGCGCGGCCGATGGGGAAGCCATTCCCCCGCCCTCGGCGGTGAATCCCTCCCTGTTTCCCGACGTCCCCCCGGGGGCTTTCGGTCCCGAGGGCGAACTCGGCCTTCCGGGTGGTGAGGGCACCCCGACGGAGAGCGTGGTCATCAACCTGATCAACCTTCTCGTCCAGCGCGGCGTGCTCACCCAGGGCGACGCCGCCGGACTCATCAACCAGGCCGAAGCCGAAGCCGAGATGGCGCGCCAGCACGCCGCCGCCGTGGCCGAGGACGCCGCCCTCGCCGGCGAAGACGACATCGTGGTGACCCACATTCCCGACTCGGTGAAAGCCCAGCTCCGGGTCGACATCAAGCGCGACGTCTTCGAGCAGGCCATGGACGAGCGCTGGGCCGCTCCCTACGAGATGCCGAAGTGGGCGCAGAACACCAGTTTCTTCGGCGACCTGCGTTTCCGCTACGAAGGCACCATCTTCCCGGAAGGGAACGACATCACCGGTTCCTTTCCCGATTTCAACGCCATCAACACCGGCGATCCCTTCGATATCGCCGGCTACGATTTCTCGCCGCAGTTGAATGTCGACGAGGAACGCCACCGTTACCGCCTGCGCGCTCGCATCGGCACCGAGATCTACCTCGGGGACAAGTTCACCGGAGGCATGCGGATCGGCACCGGCAGCAACGACAGCCCGGTATCCACCAACCAGACCCTCGGCTCCGACTTCAGCAAATACCAGCTCTGGCTCGACCGGGCTTACCTGAAATGGCAGTCGCACGATCCCAACGCCCCGGAGAAGATCGATACCGATCCCTACAACTTCGTGGAGCTGATCGTCGGCCGTTTCGAGAACCCCTTCGTCAAGAGCAGCGAGATCATGTGGGACAACGACCTCGGCTTCGACGGTCTCGCCCTCCGCGCCAGCAAGCAGATCAAGCCGGGCATCGTTCCCTTCTTCAACGGCGGGATCTTTCCGATCTACAACACCGAATTCGACTTCGCGACCAACAACCCGGACAAGTTCGAGAGCACCGACAAGTGGATCTACGGATCCCAGATCGGGGTCGATCTCATGAAGGGAGTCGATCTCGCCGGGAAACTCGCGGTCGGCTACTTCGAGTTCGACAACGTCGAGGGCGAACTCTCCGATCCCTTCCTGCCGTTCTCGACCAAGGACCAGGGCAATACCGACCACCTTCGCCCGACCTTCGCCCAGAAGGGCAACACCTACCGCCCGCTGCGCGACATCATCGCCGATCCGCTCAACGGCTTCGGCACCGCCATGCAGTATCAGTACTACGGTCTCGCCTCGCAGTTCGAGGTGCTGAACTTCAACGGTCGGGTCGACTGGAACGTCAGCGATTTCTACCAGGTCAGCCTGCTCGGTGAATTCGCCAGCAACGTCGCCTTCGACGCCGACAAGATCGACATGTATGCCGTCAACAACCGCGGCCCCATCACCGAGGATGGCACGATCGGCGGTTTCGAAGGCGGCGGCGACGCCTGGATGGTCGAACTGCAGTTCGGTTCCGTGGCCATGGAGAAGCTCGGCGATTGGAACGCTTCCATCGGCTACCGCTACGTGGAAAGCGACGCCTTCATCGATGGCCTGACCGATTCCAACTTCGGCCTCGGGGGCACCAACCTGGAAGGCTTCACCCTCGGCACCGGTTTCGCCCTATCGCCCAAGGTGTTCGTGAATTTCCGCTGGATGAGCGCCAACGAGATCGCCGGTCCGCCGCTCAAGTCCGACATCCTGCTGCTCGACCTCAACGCCCGATTCTGATTCCCGATGAAGACGCAATCATTGCTCATGATCCTCGCCAGCCTCGGTCTATCCACGATCGCCGGTCTCACCCAGGAACAACCGTCGCCGGTCGAAGCCCAGCTGCGGGAAACCCTGCGTAACACCATGATCCAGTTGCGCAATGTCCAGGCGGAAAAGGCCGGCATCGAGGCCGAGATGAAGGCCACCAAGGTCCAGAGCGAAGCCAAGATCAAGGATCTCGAGAAGAAGCTCACCGACCTCATCGCCAAGAGCACCGCCGAGCGCGAGGCCGCCGACAAGGCGCTGGCGGAAAAGGATCGCAACATCGCTGCCAACCAGGCCCGCATCGAACGGCTCGAGAAGTCGCTCGCCGAATGGCAGAAATCCCACGCCGAAATCAAGGCCTTCGCCGAGACCACCGTGGGCCAGTTGCAGACCGTGGCCGGTGATCTCGAGGAAACCCGTCGCACCCTCGAACAACGCACGGCCCAGAACGCCAAGCTCTACCAGGTCGGCGAGGAAGTGCTGAAGCGGTACGAGAATTTCGCCCTCGGTCGCGCCCTGATCGCCCGGGAGCCGTTCACCGGACTTGCCCGGGTGCAGATCGAGGAAGCCGTCGCCGACTACAAGGACCAGCTCGTCGACCAGATCGCCGAACCCGACAAGGTCGACCAGGTCAACCGCGAGGGCGCCACCACCGCCGACATCGAGAAGGCCGAAGAAGAAGCCGACTCCGAAAGTGACTGATTCGTCACGTCACGATCCCTCTCTCCACGCCTACCCAGTATTGAAACGCATGACACACCCACTCAGCCACGTTTTCTCCTCCCGGACTCCGCGACTGGCCGCAAGCCTCGCCGCCGCTCTCCTGTTGCCCGGAAATCTCTGGACCCAGGAGGCTCCCGTCGCCCAACCGGTCGCCACGCCTTCGCCGGCTCCCTCCGCGACCACCGGGGTTCCGGCTCCGGCGCCCACCGCCACGCCAACGACCCCGGCGGACCGTGACGAGGTCCTCGGGAAGATCGGGGAATTCGAAGTCCGGATCAGCGACGTCCGCAAGAGTCTGGAAACGCTGACCCCCGCCGAGCGCCAGGCCATGCGCAGCCAGCCGGCCGCCCTCAACCAGTATGTGCGCGCCCTGCTGGTGCAGAAGATCGTTCTTCGCGAAGCGCAATCCCAGGGCTGGGACGAAAGCGCCGAAGTGAAGGAGCGGATGGCGCTGCTCCGGGACGGAGTGGTCGCCACCACGTTCCTGGAATCCCAAAGCGAACCGCCGGCCGGCTTTCCCTCGGAGGAAGAGGTGCGCGACGCCTACAACGCCAACCGGGAGGCCCTCCGGGTGCCGAAATCCTGGCGCCTCGCCCAGATCTTCGTTTCCGATCCCGCCGACGACATCGAGGCCCCGCCCTCGCCCGAGGCCAACACCAAGCTGACCCGGCTGGCCGAACTGCTGGTCGCCGAGAACGCGGACTTCGCCGCGCTGGCCGGCGAACACAGCGAGGAAGAAATGAGCGCCGAACGCGGCGGGGAGATCGGCTGGCTTTCGGAACCGCAGATCCAGCCGGCGGTGCGCGCGGTCCTGCCGGACCTGAAACTCGGCCAGATCTCCGCGCCCGTCCGCATGCTCGACGGCTGGCATTTCATCAAGGTGCTCGACATCCGTGAACCCTTCGTGCCGACCATCGACCAGATCCGCGACCAGCTCGTGACCCGGCTCCGCCAGGAACGCGCCCGCGCCGAGACCCAGGCCTTCCTCGGTCAGCTGCTCCGGGACAATCCCATCGCCGTCAACGAGATGGTCCTCTCCAAGCTGATTCCCGCGGAGTCCAACTGACGCCTTTCCCGCCCGCTCGTCCTCCCCGCTCCCATGCCTCGCGGCCGACTCGTCTCCTCGCCCGAATTCTCCGATCGACCCGGCACCGGCCGCGTCCTCGTCTCGCTGGCGCTGGCGATCTCGATCGCGGGCACGAGCACTCCCCTCGTCGTCCGCGCGGGCGACATCCTGCGGGGCGGAACTCCGGCGGGCAACGCGGCGGCGCGATCGGAGGCGATCAATCGCGCCACCGCCGAAGCCGCCCGGGCCGCGCGTTCCAACGCCCGCGACGCCCTCGCGCGTACCAACCGGGCGCTCCAGGGCGTCAAGGATTTCCAGGCCGCCGCCCGCGCCGCCGCCGCGGCCCAATCCGCCAACAATCTCGGCTTTCATCCCCACCAGCCCG
>JAUIGT010000495.1 GCA_030432615.1 Verrucomicrobiia bacterium | reverse complement strand
CGTCGATTCCGGCCCCATGCACTTGGCCGCGGCGTTGACCGGGCAGCTGCTCTCCCTGCACACCTGGACCGATCCGCTCATGGTCGGTCCCTGGCGAAAAGACGCGTGGATCTGGCGCGAGGATTATCTCGGCCAAGTAAGGGACATCGAACCCGGACGACTGCCGGAGGACCGGTCGGCCCGGGAACGGTTCGCCGCGGGAATTCTCCCGGGAAACGCGGCCGAAACGCTCGCCCGTTTCGTGGCGGAACGAATGGGGAACGAAAGTCAGCCCTGAAGCTCGGGGAGCAGCTTCGCGACCCGCTCCTTCAACTCCTTGCCCGGCTTGAACTTCACCACCGCACGCGCCGGGATCGGCACCGCTGCCTCGGGCTTGTTCGGGTTCCGGCCCACTTTGGGCTTGGTCTGACGCACCTGGAAGGCACCGAAATTCCGAAGCACCACCTCGTCGTTGTGGGCCAGGCTGGTGGTGATTTCCTCGATGAAATGCTGCACGACGTCGAACACCTGCTGTTGCGTCATGCCTGTCTCATTGCTGATCTTGATGACCAAGTCCCTCTTGGTGATGGTTGCCATGGCTAGTTGGGTTGTGGTTGATGAAGATGGCTCGCGTCCCGCGAAATCCCGGTTCCTCCAGAAGTTTACGTCACTGCTGATGAGAGCAGATTCCGAGCCAGATTTTGACGATTCCTATCTAACGTCACCGGGTTCCCGCGTCATGCAACCGCTTCTTTGTGAAGGAATCGGAAAGCGGGAAGGGGCTCAGGAGATTTTTTCCAGAATCTCGCGGGCGGTCTTGAAGTGCATTTTTGCCAGCTTTCCGAGACCGTTTTCCCCATGGGTGCGGGCGATCTCCAGGCCGGTTCGCTTCACCTGGGCCGACGCGCCTTTCGGCAACTCGAGCCCGAGTTTTTCCTTCGCTTCGCGGAGCCAGTCGATGAAAGACTCGCGCGCCAGGATGGATGCGGCCGCCACCGCGACATCGCTCTCGGCCTTGGTCCGCTGCTGCAGTTCGATGCCGCGCCCTTTTTCCATCAGGGCGCGTTGCAACTCGCGCGGGTTGGCGAACTGATCGCTCAGCGCTCGAGGACAGTCCGACCGTTTTTCCAGCAGGCTCTCGATGACGAGAGCGTGTCCCCAGGCCAGCAGGCGGTTGAGGTTGCGGAACTTCCCGTAGAGTTCGTTGTAGCGCGTCGGACCGATCCGGACGACTTGGCTGACGATTCCCGGCGTCTCGCGAATGATCTCCGCCAGCTTCCGGATGCGGGCGTCGGAGGTGATCTTCTTGCTGTCGGTGACGCCGGCGTCGATCAAGGCGCGCGCGATGTCCGCGTCGGTGTAGACGCCCGCGATCACCAGTGGTCCGAAGAAGTCGCCCTTGCCGCTCTCGTCGATCCCGAAATGCGGCCGGAACATCTCCGGCTGGTGGATTTCCTCGTAGCCGACCTTGGCTTCGCCGAGGATCTCCGGCTCGAGGGTGAACTTCACGAATTCCTCCGCGTCCTTGCCCTGCACCAGCACCTTCGGCCCTTTCTCGTAGACGGTGACGTTGAGCTTCCCTTTCTTCGCCGAAAACAGCGCGTAGGGCTTCTCCGAAAACTCGAAACCGCGCTCCTCCAGGGTGTCCCGGAGTTGCTTTGCCTGCAATTCGCCGATCGGTGCCGTATAACTGGTAAGCGGTTTCGCCATGGATGCGTGACCGCACTCTTCCCCTGACATTCCCGAAAAATCCAAGAAATTCCGGCCCCCGATGACCGAGAAACCCCTCCAGACCCGCGATCCGCTCGAGGAAACCTCCGCGTTCCAGCGCGCCTTGATCGATTGGTTCGAGGCCGACGGGCGCGATTATCCCTGGCGGCGAACCACCGATCCCTACGCCATTCTCGTCTCGGAGCTGATGCTTCAGCAAACCCGGATCGAGACCGTGCTGGAACGGCGGTATTTCGAGCGTTGGCTGGAGCGTTTTCCCGATATCGCCACGCTCGCCGAGGCGTCCGAAACGGAACTGCTGAAACAATGGGAAGGCCTCGGCTACTACAACCGGGCCCGGAATCTCCAGAAAGCGGCCCGCGTCGTCATCGACGATCACGGCGGCGTGTTTCCCGATTCGCTGGAGAAAGTCCACGACCTGCCCGGGGTCGGTCGCTACACCGCCGGGGCGGTGCTGAGTTTCGCCTACGACCGACCGGCGCCCCTCGTCGATGGCAACGTCGCCCGGGTTTTCTCCCGGCTTTTCGATCATCGCTCCGCCATCGAGACGACCGCTTCCCAGAAGCAGCTCTGGGCCTGGGCCGATGATCTCCTGCCGGAGAAGGGCGCGCGCGAATACAACTCGGCGTTGATGGAACTCGGCCAGCGCCACTGTACCAGGGCCGCGCCCGATTGCCTCGCCTGCCCGGTTTCCGCCTTTTGTGCGACGCGCGATCCCGAGGCGCTTCCGCGCAAGAAGCCGCCGCGCGAAACCGTCCACGTCGTCGAGCACGCGTTGTTCGCGATTTCCGGGGGTCGCATTCTCCTCGAGCAGGAGAGCGGCAGTCGGCGCAGGGGACTCTGGCGCCTGCCGCTGCTGGCGGAGAAAAATGCCGTGGGGCTTCCCGTGTTGCTGCGAACGAAATACGCCATCACCCACCACCGGGTCGATCTCATTGTTCACGGCGCCACCATCCAGGAGGGTCAGGTCGTCGAGCCAACCCTCTTGAATGACCATCCGCCGCGAAAATGGGTCGATCTCGAAAGCGAGTATCCCGAGATTGCCATGCCGTCGCCCTTTCGCAAAGCCGTCGATCAGGTGATCGAAAATGAAAACAACCAAATCGACTTCAAGCTCCGACCCTGAACCGCAAAACCGAGAACCGGAACATTACCGTTCCCATTTTTCCGTGTCTTCCGTGTCTTCCGTGGTTTATTTCCCGTCCGATCCATGAGCGAAACCCAGCAGATTCCCACCCTCCCCGACGAAAGCGGCCACTTCGGCACCTTCGGCGGACGTTTCGTCCCAGAGACCCTGGTCGCCGCGCTCGACGAGCTGACCGCCGAATACCACCGGGCCAAGGAGGACCCCGCCTTCCAGGCCGAACTCGACCGCCTGCTCAACGAATACGTCGGCCGCCCCACGCCGCTCTATTTCGCCGAACGCTGGACCGAGCGCCTCGGCGGCGCCCGCATCTACCTCAAGCGCGAGGACCTGCTTCACACCGGCGCCCACAAGATCAACAACGCCCTCGGCCAGGTCATGCTCGCCGTGCGGCTCGGCAAAAAACGCATCATCGCCGAGACCGGCGCCGGCCAGCACGGCGTCGCCACCGCCACCGTGGCCGCGCGCTTCGGGCTGGAGTGCGTCGTCTACATGGGCGCGGTCGACATGGAGCGCCAGCACCTGAACGTCGTTCGCATGCGCCTGCTCGGCGCCGAGGTCCGCGGCGTCGAGGCCGGACAGCGCACGCTTAAGGAAGCAGTCAACGAGGCCCTTCGCGACTGGGTCACCAACGTGCGCACCACGCACTACATTCTCGGTAGCGCGCTCGGACCGCATCCGTATCCGATGATGGTGCGCGATTTCCACCGCGTCATCGGCCAGGAAGCGCGGCGCCAGATCCTCGAACGGGAAGAGAAACTGCCCGACCTCCTCGTGGCCTGCGTCGGGGGCGGCAGCAATTCGATCGGACTCTTCCATCCCTTTCTCGGCGATGACGGCGTGAAGATGACCGGCGTCGAAGCCGGAGGACACGGCATTCGACACGGCGAACACGCCGCCCGGTTCCAGGGCGGAAAACTCGGCGTTCTCCAGGGAACCAAGACCTGGCTCCTCGCCAACGACGACGGCCAGATCGAGCTGACCCACTCGGTGTCGGCCGGTCTCGACTACGCCGCCGTCGGACCGGAGCACGCCTTTCTCCAGAGCGAGGGACGCGTCGATTACACCTACGCCACCGACGACGAGGCGCTGGCCGCTTTCCGCGAACTCTGCGAATGCGAGGGCATCATTCCCGCGCTGGAGAGCAGTCACGCCCTCGCCGAAGTCCGCAAGGTCGCGCCGACCATGGACAAGGACCAGATCATCGTCGTCAACCTCTCCGGCCGCGGCGACAAGGACGTGGAGCAGGCCTCGAAATACTTGCTCGACGACGAGGGAGACTGATTGGACTCGATCAAGACGGCGAATGTCGTCAAGATCCGGCCATGGACGAGGCACCTCCGGGAGAACTGCATCTGGGCGAAAACCTCGGGAAAACGATCGTCCGCCTTTTCTTGCTGGGAGGGCTCGGGATCGGGAGCGGTTGGCTTTCCTTCCAGGCGGTGGCTTACGCTCCGGTTGGAGAAGTGCATGAGGAACTCCGGCGCTTCAGCCCTGGTCTGATCTACGGGCTTCTCTGGTTGGGCGTTGCCTGGTGGCCGGGATTGCTGGTGGTGCGGGATCGGCAACGCCGTTCGCTGCTGTGGGTGCTGGCGTTTCTCGTCGGGATGGCCGTCAGCTATGTCGCCGCCTACGAGGTGACCCGGCTCTTTTTCGTCCGAGCCAGCCCGCACTTGTTGCCGGGAATGCGGGGAGGATCGGAAATTCCTTTCCTGATTCCTTCCGGCCTGGTCGGCGGATTGGCCGGTGGGTTCTGTCTCGCCTTCGCTTTGGGCTTCCTCTTCCGGGCGTTCGACAGTTGGGCGGCTCGTTTGATTCTCTGTTTCGCGGGAGCTTTTCTCGGAACTTCAATCGGGCTCTGGTTCCCCATGAACGATGAAGGTGGTGACCCACACC
>JAUIGT010000494.1 GCA_030432615.1 Verrucomicrobiia bacterium | reverse complement strand
AATTCGGCGCGCTGACCCATCGATCAAAGCCGTTCTTCCCGGGATTCGCCGGGCTGTCCTTGCGGACCGATCCCAGGTGCCACTTCCCGAAATGCCCGGTGGTGTAGCCGGCGGTCTTGAGCGCTTCGGCGATGGTCGTTTCCTGCGGGCGCATCGGATAGCCCCACTTGAAGACGCCCATCCGATTCGGGTTACGCCCCGTCATCACGCTGGCCCGGGTCGGCGAGCACACCGGCGCGGCGGCGTAGAATCGATCGAAGCGAAGCCCGGTGGCGGCGGCGTCATCGAAGTTCGGCGTCTTCAGCACGGGATCGCCCTGGTAGGCCATGTCACCCCAGCCCTGATCATCGGCCATGACGAGGATGATGTGCGGTTTTTCCGCCGTCCTGGCGGCGGTCGCGGTGGCGAGGAATAGAAGGGCGAAAGCGAAGAGCCGGGAGATTTTCATGAACCGCGGAGTCTATCGGGAACCGCGTTTCCTGGCCAGAACTCGATTGCGCCTGCCTTGATCGACTCGCCAGCACTCCGATCCGCTTTCCGATTTCGTCGATGGCGGTGTTGGGCAAGGATTCAGGTATGGCCTGAGAGCTTGCCAAGAAGGAGAGGGCGGCAGGAAACGAAAAGAATGGTTTTTCTTGACTCGGTGGGAAACCTTCTGATTTAAGGTCGCCATGCTCGATGTTGCCATTTTCGGAGGATCGTGGTTGATCACGGTCATCTTGCTCATGATCGCGATCCAATTGGTCGCGAAGTATGATGCCGAGACGAATCCCTACCTGTCGATTTTCTGGGGATTCATTCTCTTCGGCGTGGAGTCTTCCGTGATTGTCTGGGCCCTGATCAAAGGTCCGGAGACGGAGATGCCGTTGATCGCTATCTTCGTGATCGCGTTCTGCGTGCTGGGCCTGGTGGGGGTCCTGGTGGTCAATCGGTTCCTCTACGCCTCCATTTCCCAGAGCATTTGGATCATGCTGATCGTGATCACGGGAAAGGTCCTCTACCTGGTTCTGGCCGTCATTCCGCTCTTGTCGGCCATTCACGACAAGGCGGACCCGGAAGGGGGAGTCGAGTTGACCCCGGTGAAATGGGAGAACCGGGAAGCGGCGGGGCTGGAGGTCTATTCTCCGGGAGAACTGTTCGCGAAGGAGGATGCGGTTCCCGAGCAGATCCAACGCCTGAGCCGGGAAGTGGAGATGTTCGAGAGTGCCTATCCTCACGTCAGCGTTCAGGTGATGCGGGTTGTCAGCAAAGAGGGGGATTTCAATCCCGAGGCCGCGGCCGATGCGGTGATCGAAAATTTGAAGGAAGAGAAGCTCGGGGAGCCGGCGATCGCGAACGACCAAGTGGAATGGGAAGGCCTGCCGGCGAGGAACCTCTACATCGTCTACGATGGACGCGAATACGGCGGCTACCTGATCTTTGGTCTCGGTGAGACGGGTTGGATCGTCTCCTCGTGGGCGAGCGGGATGGAAGGCGGAAGGTTGGTCGACAAGGTCACCGATTCGGTTCGGAAGGCGGGAACTCGGGAAGCGGGAGACGGATCCCCCGCGGGCGCGACACCGGCAACCGCCCCGGCTCCGATGGAGGATGTCGATGCTGGCTCTCCGGGGAGTCAGGAAACGGCCTTTCCGATCGAGAGAACCATTCGCAATGCCGAGGGACAATCGATCGAGGTGACCATCCTGGGCAGGAGCGAGAGCAAAGTGAGTTTCAGGAACGCCGCCGGCAAGACGTTTCAATATGAAATCGGAAGTCTCAGTGAAGCGGACCAGGAATTCCTCCGCAAACTTCCGGTGACCATGAACGATGAGTGAAGGGGGGCGCGGTCGGTCCTGCAATCGAAAAGACCGGCTCAGACGCTGCCGTCGAGCACTTCCTCCAGCATCACCTCGCGTCCGAGTTCCAGGGAACGCTTCCCGGCCTCGAGGGCGGCGATGACTTCCACCTCTTCCTCGACGGGGACGCTTTCCACGCCGGTGTCGAGGTAGCGGAGGAAATCCTCCAGCAGGTAGGAGTAGAGATTCTTCAGGTCGGGCTGGACGGTGCTCCAGCCCTTGGTTCCGTAGAGTGTGATCTGGTAGCCGGCGCGCATCCAGTCGCGGGTGCCGACGGTGAGGACGATGTCGCGGTGATCGGCGAAGCGAAGCCGGACCACATTGGCGTCTGGCTGGCCGACGTTGATGGCGCTGACGGCTCCCCGACCGAGCACGGCGTAGACCATGGAGAGCGCATGGATGCCGTAGTAGACAAGTTCGTTGCCGCAGGCGGCGTTGCCGAGGTGGACGTCGCCGAGTGTCGGCAGGGTTTCCTCGCGCAATTTCACGATGTCGGGCACGAAACGCAGGCTGCTGGCGGACATGAACGGCGTGCCGGTTTCGCGCACCCGCTTCGCGACCGCATTGGCCTCGCGGGCGGTCATGGCAAGGGGCTTGTCGCAGAAAACGGGGACGCCTTTCTTCAGCGGATGCGTCGCGTATTTCCACTGCGCGCCGCTGCCGTCGTCGATGATCAGGACCGCATCGACTCCTTCGCAGGCGGCTTCGGGCGTGGCGGCGACGTCATCGATCCCGGTAGCGTCGGCGAGTTTTTTCGCGGCTTCCCGGTTGGGATCCCAGATCTTGACCACGCGGGCGCCATCGAGCTTGCGGCCCGACTTGATGAAGGTGCCCTCGAGTTGCTTGGCTTTTTCCTCGTCCCATCCGTTGAAGGTGGTCGCGAAGGCGGTGCCGTGGTGGGAACCGGGGGTTCGTGGCTTGTCGAGGTAGCCGTAGGTGGCGGCGGAAAGGACGGCGAGGTGGCGCATGGGAATTCGGTTTTTCGGTTGGTGGTTCCCGGTTTTCGGTTGGGGGCGTTGACCGACCGGACAGGGTTGGGTCGTCGATCATACCCTGTCGAGTCCGGTATGAGATCCCCCGCGATGGCGGGATGGACAGTGACGCCGCGGTTGGAAGATGCTTTTCCAATGACAATGAGATTGGTCGCCCTTGCCCTTCTGCTGACGGTTGCACCCTTTCCCGCGTATTCGACGGAATCGGAACCGCTGGACGGGACGCGGGTGGTGGCGGTCGAAAACGTCTGCGCGTGGCCGAACCTGACGCTGATGCCGGACGGGACGGTGATCGTGATTTTTTTCAATCAGCCGAGTCATGGACAGCAGGAAGGCGATATCGATTGCTGGGCGAGCCGGGACGGTTTGCGATGGGAAAAGCGAAGCACGGTGACGAATCACGAGCCGGACACGGTGCGGATGAATCATGCGGCGGGGCTGGCGAAGAACGGCGACCTGGTGGTGTTGTGCTCGGGCTGGACGAATGTGAAGCAGCCGCAGCGGCCCAAGCAGAAACCGTTTCGCGACGACATCCTGCGGAGCTGGGTCCTGCGATCGTCCGACGGCGGGTGGACCTGGGAAAAGCGAAACGATTTCCCGAAAGCCGAAGCCGGTTGGTCGGAGTTCATTCCGTTTGGCGACATCTGGCTCGGCGAAGACGGCGCGTTGCACACCTCGTGTTACCAAGGGGAGTTCGCCGAGCCCACCCAATCGACAAAAACCAAAGGCTGGCGCTCCTGGCATTTTCGAAGCGACGACGATGGACGGACGTGGACGCCGGAATCGATCATCGGGCCGCGTCATAACGAGACCGATATCTTTCCGCTCGGAGGCAGTCGCTGGCTGGCGGCGGCGCGGATCGACGCGGTGGAGCTGTTCCGGAGCGATGATGATGGAAAGACGTGGAGCACCGATCCGTTGCGGGTGACGGATCGCAACGAGATCAACGGGCATCTCACCAGATTGGAGGATGGCCGCCTGCTGCTGAGCTACGGAGTCAGGGTGGACGGCCGCCGCGGCGTCTGCGCGAAGTTCAGCGAGGACGAGGGCAGGACCTGGAGCGACCCGATTCGCCTCGTCCACGCCGTCGATGGTGCGGATTGCGGTTATCCTTCGAGCGTGCAGTTGCCCGGTGGAAAGATCGTCACCGCCTGGTATGCCAGCGGAACCCCGGATCACGACGGCTACCACCTGGGAACGACCGTGTTGGAGGCTCCGTAGGGGGATCCTTCCGTCGAATCACCGGAAGTCATCCCGGACGTTCATTCGAATGAATTTGCGAAACGTTCGTCGTGCATGCGAACCGGTTCGGTCGGAGCCGGATTTTCTCCTGTCCGAGGAACCCGCCCCGTTCCCGCCCCGTTCCCGCCGGGAGAAGCCCTGTCCTCCCGAGAAGCGGGCGAAGGGAGAACCTCGCTCGCATCACTCGCCCACGCACCACAACGCCTCGTGGGTGCGGACGAAGATGTCGCCGTTGGAGATGGCGAGCGATGAATTGGTGTGTTCGCCGAGGTCGCTCTGGGCGATGACCTCGAACTTCTCCGGGTCGGCCTTGAAGACGACAGTATCGCCGTTCTGGCTGAGGGTGTAGACGCGGTCGCCGGCGAGGACGAAGGAACCCCAGGATTTTCCGGCGCCGGGGAGGCGATCCTTCCAGAGAGTCTTGCCGGTCTTCATGTCGTCGCAATACACGACGCCGCCGGAGTCCTGGTAGTAGTAGTGGTGTCCCACGACCACGCCGGTGCCGATGCCGCCGTTGTGCCGGACTTCGTGCCAAAGCCGGTGGCTGTCGGTCACGTCGCCGCTGCCGCCCACCTTCACCCCGATGGAGTTGCCGTAGTAGCCGCCCATGGCGACGACGATTTTTTCCGACTCGCTGTAGACGGGTGAGGTGTAGACCAGCGGGTTGAGCCCGCCGCAGGTCCA